>CAYJSZ010000022.1:0-28162 GCA_964372545.1 uncultured Ignavibacteriaceae bacterium | reverse complement strand
CAAGACCGATGTAGACCTGCTCCCCCGCTTTGTACGGAGTCTTTCCGATTGCTTCAAGAATCACCTCGATGGCTTCCTCGTTGGATTTCAAGCTTGGGGCAAATCCGCCCTCGTCCCCAACGGCCGTGTTGTAGCCTTTCTTCTTTAATACGGATTTGAGCGAATGGAAGATCTCTGTCCCCATCCGCAGCGCCTCGGAAAACGATGGGGCATCGATCGGCATGATCATGAACTCCTGCGGGTCCACATTATTATCCGCGTGTTTGCCGCCGTTGAGGATATTCATCTGCGGCACGGGGAGTATCCGCGCATTCGTCCCGCCGATATAACGATACAATGGCACATGCAACGACTGCGCAGCAGCTTTTGCAGCGGCGAGCGAGACCCCGAGAATCGCATTCGCGCCAAGCTTGCTCTTGGTCGGCGTGCCGTCCAGCTGAATCATCATCTTATCGATGCCTACCTGATCCAGTGCATCGAACCCGATGACTTCATCGGCAAGAGTGTTGTTGACGTTCTCGACCGCTTTGAGAACGCCCTTCCCTCCATAGCGCGCGCTATCGCCGTCCCGCAGCTCGACTGCCTCATTCTCGCCGGTCGACGCTCCGCTCGGAACGGCCGCGTGTGCTTGTGTGCCATCCTCCAACTTGACTTCAACTTCAACAGTAGGATTTCCGCGCGAGTCTAAGATCTCCCGCGCCCAGACATCGGTGATCGTTGTTTTCATGATAGGCTCCAGAAGTGTCGGTGTATGACGTGAAAAAATGTGCCCAAAAAAACGGCTAAAATCAATTCGGAATGACAGGCAAAAAACTCGCACGGTACGGCGGACAATTACAGTGATTATCCCCGTTCCACAGGGATTCCCATTCATCCTCTTTCGTCTTGAAGAGCAATGCCGGTGGGTTCGTCATCCAATCGCAACGGTCGAGCCATTCGCGGGTCCGCAGTTGCACGGCTTCCGAGCTGGTGTAGTTCTGCGACTGCCAGAAATGGATCTTCGCCCGCTGAAATTCGCCCAACGCAAAGTGCATGCGCGCAAGCCGGAGTTGGCGCTGAAGCTCCAGGAGATCCGAATTCATTCGTTCGATGGGAAGAAGTAACTCAATGGCACGTCGCTCGGCTCCACGCGCAGCATATTCGCGCGCTAAGAGATAAGTGGTCAGATCGGTGTGTTTGCCGGAACGAAGCGAAGCCTGCAAGAACGAGATGCGCGTGGAGTCAACCATCTGCCCGGTGAAGTACGCCCTCAGATCTCCCGCGATCGACGAATCCCGCAGCACCTCCAGCCTAAGGAGACAGGCTTCATCCATATTTAAGCTCAGATGTGTTTTCAACAATTCGGCGTACGTCTCCTTTGCGTCGTCCAGGTCTCCTTGAGCCCAGTAGGCATCACCAAGATGGAGCTTGAGCGGGAGCAGCGAGTGAGCGATCATGGAATCATGCAGCGACTCTTCCGCAAATTCCGATGCTTCCGTATACTGCTGCAGCTTGAGCAAGGCGTTCATGCGCTGGAGAATCGCTTCCGGACTCCTGCTGAGCTCCAACGAATGATTGGCGGACGCGAGCGCGAGCTGGTACTCCCCCCGGTCGTAGTATTGCCGAGTCTCTGCGTTGATGTTCGCTATGACGCGCGCACATTCCTTCCCGAAAATCGACGACCGCCGAAACAGGTACGCCGCCTTCTGCCGCTCTCCACCTTCCAGACGATAGCGTTCGAGATGACTCTTCCATTCTGAGAGCAGAAGAGTGATGTCTCTGTTGTACACTCCACGAAAATCGCCTGTACGATAGAGCCGCTTGAAACGCCGCATTCCGTAAAAGTCGATCAGAAAACGACAGAAGGACCCCGCCAGCGAATAACTGACGCCGGGATGCGCCTGAGCGAATCCGACAAACGAGAAGAGGCTTTGCATGTTCGGGTTGATGTTGACGGAAAAAATCTGCGCCGCGACGCGATGGAGCAATTCATCGTTCTGCACGCGTTCGACGGCGGTGGCGAGCCCTTCGATCAGACCGGGGTTCAGCCCCACGCGGAACATCGGAAAGCCGAACTCCGCCGCCATCACATGGACAAGTTCGTGCTTCAGACTTCCTTCAACGTCGCCGAGGTTGAGATGAATCTGCCATAACCAGGGCTTGGCGATGTTCGTTCGCGCCGCTCCTATCAAGCGGCCTTTCTGCTCGGGCGAGGCGTAGAGAAACGAGCGGATCTTTCTGATCGAAACGACGCGGAGCTCTTGTGCAAGCTTGGCAAAATAAAACTCGTGCAACAGTCCGAGCTGCCTCGCTTGTGCTTCCGTCACCGCTCGGGTGGGATAGACGATGATGAAATGTTCTGTTTCGACCTTTCCGCCTAACTGTGCTTCGAGAGAATGTTCCGTCGATGCAAAGCCCAGTTCTTCGCTGAAGAAATACGCGCCGGCAACAATCAGAATCAAAACGACCGCCCCTATGCGCTCCAAACGATAGAACACCTGTGGTGCTTCCCGATGGAGTTTTTCCCGGATCCGTCTCCGATGAATCCCCACTGCTGCAATAAACATGAGCACGGATGCTGAAACCGTCACCCAACGGTATAACACGAGACGGTTTTCAATTCGCAACGACTCGTCGTATGTAATACCGGGGAAGAATCCGACAATCGGGTTGAAAGCGAAGATTTGAGGACGAGAGATCGTGACGTAGAAAATCTGCAGCAGAAGAGTAGCGTAGATGAACAGAAACAATGTTTTGTTCCAGCGCGCAACCGACACGGCGATCAGCAACGCCAGCATGCTGCAGAAGAGAACCCCTGGAACCACAAGTAGTGCGTAATAGAGAAGCCCCTGCGGAAGCGAGCAGTTCTTCACGAAGAGTGCATTCAGCGACAGGATGAGGATGGGCATGAGACACAGCAAGCTCAGAAACAGCGCGAGAGATACGAGAAAGCGCCATAGCATTTCGTCGGGGTCATGATTTCCCTCCTGATTTGTCTCCAGCACCCTTTCGTGGCTTTTCCAGAGTGAGATGGTCGCCATGCCTGCTAAAAAACCGACGACGAGAGCAGTCAACGCGGAGAATTCAAAACCGAGATAATTGAACAGAGGGATTTGAGTGCAGAGCAGGCTGAAGACAATGCTAATGACGAGGGGGATTTTGGGCGGCCGAACCGGAGAGATAGACTCGATGCTGTTCATTGTCTCATCACGCCGATCAGAACTCCTCACTGCTCACGCGCCGGATATCCGCACCGAGCCCCTGCAGTTTTTTCTCAACGCTTTCGTATCCGCGGTCCAGATGATAAACCCGCAGCACGTCGGTGGTCCCCTCTGCCACCAGGCCTGCAAGAATCAACGACGCGCTCGCCCGCAGGTCGGTCGACATGACCTTTGCGCCCTTGAGCTTCTGAACGCCAACGACGGTCGCGACATTTTCTTTGACGGTAATGTTCGCACCAAGCCGTGCAAGCTCAGGCACGTGCATAAAACGGTCAGGGTAGATCGTTTCCGTGACAACGCTCGTGCCGTTGGCGAGCGACATCAGCACAATCCACTGTGCCTGCATATCGGTCGGAAAGCCTGAATAGATAGAAGTCGTAACATTCACCGGCCTGATTTCCCCGGGCGGCTCAAGCTCCACATAATCCTTGCCCACTGTCAGCACTGCTCCGGCATCTTCTAACTTCGTCGTCACGGCGGTCAGGTGCTGTGGATTGCACCGCTCAATGCGGACCTTCGAG
This sequence comes from uncultured Ignavibacteriaceae bacterium, assembly GCA_964372545.1. Taxonomy (GTDB): domain Bacteria; phylum Bacteroidota; class Ignavibacteria; order UBA10030; family UBA10030; genus CAYJSZ01. Next base: position 24,441 of record CAYJSZ010000022.1, on the reverse strand, counting down.
CCTTTTCCTCCTGCCAGCGCAGCGGCAACGAGAAATGTCCCCGCTTCGATGCGGTCGGGAATCGTCGTGAACTCCGTCGGATGCAGTTCATCGACCCCTTCAATTTCCAGATGGTTCGTGCCGATGCCGTCAATCGTTGCGCCCATCTTCACTAAGAATTCTCCCAGTGTCGCGATCTCCGGCTCCATCGCCGCGTTGTCGATCACCGTCGTCCCTTGTGCCAGAACCGCTGCCATCATGACATTGCCGGTTGCCCCAACACTGGAGACGTCGAACACAATACGCGCGCCCTTGAGCTTTTTTGCTTTCGCGATGATGTAACCGGAATCGAGTTCGATCTCGGCACCGAGTTTCCGCAGACCCTCGATGTGCAAATTGACCGGCCGGGGTCCCCATGCGCAACCGCCCGGCAGCGAGACGTGGGCAGAGCCGTAGCGCGCCACGAGCGGACCGAGGACGTAAATCGACGCCCGCATTTTTTTTACATGCTCGTACGGTGCTTCGAACTTTGCGACGTGCGAGGAATCGACGGTCAGTGTATGATTTTCGTGGCCGATCTTCATCCCCATGGAGTCAAGGAGATGGGACATCGTCGAAATATCGCGCAGGATGGGCGAATTATGGATTGTGTAGAATCCGGGCGCGAGAATGGTCGCCGGCATGAGCGCTAAGAGGGCATTTTTCGCACCGCTGATCTGCACGGTACCGCTTAAGGGCTTGCCACCCTGAATGACGAATTTATCCACAGACTGGTTCCGGGTTCCGGGTTGAGAGTTTTGCGTTGGGAAGAGATTCGATTCGAATATAACCGTAAATGGAGTGAAAGGCAAAGTTCCGCCGCTTTCGGTAATGGTACGTCTTGGTTCTATATGTAGGGCGAGACGCTGTCTCGCCCAGGCGAATCAGCGATTCGCCCTACAATTAATTTGAAAACGTACCACTACCCCGCTTTCAAGCTTGTCTTTCGTTCATTTTTTCCATACACTTTTTTCGGTTCAGGCGCACATCCCACATCTCACATCCGGAAGAAGAATTTACCACGTGCCAGTACAAGTCATCGTCGGCGCCCAGTGGGGCGATGAAGGAAAAGGAAAGATCGTCGACCACCTGAGCGAGCGCGTCGACATCGTCGCCCGTTATCAGGGCGGCGCTAATGCCGGCCATACCGTCGTCATCCCATCCACAACAAGAAACGGGATAACAGAGCAGGAGTACGTTCTCCACCTCATTCCGGCCGGCATTTTCCACAAGCACGTGACGTGCGTGATCGGCAACGGCGTCGTGATTGACCCCGTTGCACTGATGGCGGAAATCGAACAACTCGGGTCGCTCGGCGTGAACATCAACGGCCGACTTCTCATCAGCCACAATGCTCACCTCATCATGCCCTACCACAAGCTGCTGGACACCATCCGTGAGCAGGGTGAGAACAAGATCGGGACCACAGGACGCGGCATCGGACCGGCGTACATCGACAAATATATGCGGACGGGGATTCGTGTTGTGGACCTGCTGAATCGCGAAGTGCTCTGCAAAAAACTGAAGCAGAACATCGAAGAAAAGAACCAGCTCATTAGCGAGATCTACCATTCACAAAAACTCGACGTGGATGCCATTATTCATGAGTACCAGGAATTCGACAAGAAGATCGATCAGTATGTAACCGACACGTCAGAGTTTCTTACGAGAGCGCTGCAGAAAAAGAAAAAAGTCCTCGCCGAAGGCGCACAAGGCGCGCTGCTCGACGTCGACCACGGCACCTATCCCTACGTCACCTCCTCCAGTCCGACGAGTGGTGGAGCCTGCACGGGACTGGGCATTCCACCCCAGGCAATTACCTCGGTCATCGGCGTTGCAAAAGCGTATTCCACGCGTGTCGGGAACGGCCCCTTCCCCACCGAGCAACAGAATGAGGTCGGAGAGCGGCTTCGCTCCATCGGCGGAGAATACGGCGCAACGACGGGACGCCCGCGCCGCTGTGGCTGGCTGGACATGGTGAGCCTCAAGTACTCCATTCGCATCAACGGGATCGAAAGACTCGCGATCACGAAGTTGGACGTGCTGGATCACTTTGATGAAATCAAGGTCTGTATCGGGTACACGCTCCATGGTGCGACGCTGAAACGTTTCCCTACCGATGCGCAGTCTCTCGACTCGGTCGAGCCGGTGTACCGCTCGTTCCCCGGCTGGAAAACAAGGACATCCGACGTTCGTCGGTATCGCGATCTTCCTCCAAAGGCTCGCCGATACGTCGAAGCGATCGCCTCTCTCTCTGGTATCGAGCTTTGGATGATTTCCATCGGCGCGCGGCGCGACCAAACGATAAGGGTCAGTTGACATGCCTCCGCCGATCGACATACTCACCGCGAAAACCGCCATTCCCCGCACCAGTAATGTCAAGGTGGCCCTGCTGATCCTCGCGTTCGTGATTGTCGGCTCAACACTGTGGTACACGCACACGCTTGTTCAGCAGCTCCAGAAAAAGGAAAAAGATGTCGCCGACCTGTATGCGCGATCGCTTCAGTACCTCGCCGATCCCGGCACGCCCGAGAGCGATTACAGCTTTGTGCTGGACGAAATTGTCCGTACCATCGACTTCCCTGTCATCCAAACCGATGCGGATAACGAACCGCTGTGGGATTATCGCAAGAACACAAAAAACATTCCGCTGGACTCTACCCTTGCGCGTGAAGAACAACGGGACTATCTGAAAAGTCTCCTCGTCCTCATGGATGAGTATAACACACCGATCAAAGTCGCAATCCAGGACACGATCATTCTCAGTTACATCCATTACGGCGAATCACCGCTCGTTACGCGGCTGCGGTGGCTGCCGTACATCGAATTTTCCGTCGTCGCAATTTTTATTTTCCTCAGCTACATGAGCTTCAGTTATGTCAAACGGAGCGAGCAGAGCAACATCTGGGTCGGGATGGCGCGCGAAACGGCACATCAGCTCGGCACGCCGATTTCGAGCATGCTGGGCTGGGTGGAGTTGCTGAAACACCAGATCGGGGGACAGGATCAGCCTGCCGCGCAAACGTTGCGCGATATGGAAAACGATTTACTGCGGCTCCAAAAAATCGCCGACCGGTTTTCCAAGATCGGCTCGAAGCCCGACCTCAAAGACGAAAACCTGCAGGAGATCATCGAAAAGGTCATCCAGTATTTTCAACGGCGTATTCCCCAATCCGGCAAGAAAGTTCAGCTTACGCTGGAGTCCTCGGCGCCGGCGTTTGCCAAAATCAACCGCGAGCTCCTTGAATGGGTGCTCGAAAACTTGATCAAGAACGCGCTCGACGCCATCGAGCATGGCGAAGGAAGAATCACCATTGCTGTCAGCGAAGAAGGAAAGTCGATTCATGTCGACGTGAAGGACAACGGCAAAGGCATCGACATGAAATACCGCAACGAGATCTTTCGGCCAGGCTACTCGACAAAATCGCGCGGGTGGGGCCTGGGACTCAGCCTCGCGCAGCGCATTGTCGAATCCTACCATAACGGGAAGCTCTTCTTGAAAGAGAGTACGCCGGGCAGTGGTTCAACCTTCCGCATGAAACTTAACGGCAATTAGGGAAATATCTCCATGCAAAAGAACTCTTTGATAGCCTTCGTCGTTTGCGTTCTTCTGGTTCCTTACAACCAAGACGCCAAGATTGATCAGGAGCTGTTTCGTTATGTCCAGGGCATCGAAGGAAAATCGAATGAAGGGCGACGGGATTTCATCAAGAAGGAACTGCAGAAGATGAAGGTGGCGTTCCATTCAATGCCCTTCGACACGTCATCGCTGCAGGGCACGCGGGAAGTCCACACGGTTGGCGAGAACATCATCGTAAGGATGGGCAAAGGGGAAAGGCAGGTTGTCGTAGGAGCGCACTGCGACGCGGTTCCCGGTTCCCCGGGCGCAAACGACAACGGCGGCGGCGTTGCGGTGCTGCTAGGACTGATCAACAGCTTGAAAGATTACAGGTGGAACTTCACTGTTGACTTTTGCTTCTTCGACCAGGAAGAAGCCGGACTCATCGGATCGGCGGCGTACGTGCTGGACTATCGGGAAAAGAAGAAACACTTCGCAATGATCAATTTGGACGTGGAGGGAACGGGCGAAGAGGTCTATGTGGGACCTGTGGGCGGTGGGGATGATGATGTTCTGATGCCAATCGTCCGATCAGCGGCCAAAGAGGCCGGATTTCCTTTTCACGAGCGGGCGTTGTATCCCCCGTCGGATCATCTCTCTTTTGCAAAAGCCAGGTTGGAAAACATTTCCATCTCCATCGTGCCGAAGGGCGATGCCGACAAGCTTACCGATTTGCTTTCCGGCGCGAAGGGAACGGAATCGAATTTCCCGGAGGTTCTCAAAGTGATGCACACGCCTCGCGACTCCTCTACCTACATGACGCCCGACGCGCTGTCGATCTCCTACGAGTTTACGAAGACGTTGTTGTTGCTCTTGAATGAATCTCAAAAATAAATGTAGGGGCGAGTCTTAGACTTCCCCTCATTCACAGGAGAGTCCGGGAGGGAGCTTGATGAGGCGGTTTATTGCCGTTCTGCCGATGACGTATGGTCGTGCGTGATTCTCCAGCCTTCTTTCTTCTTCTCCACGACCAGCGTAAACCTTCCCCAGGGCCGGTCGTTTGCACGATTCAGTTTCCAGATACCGTGGGCGACCGCGGTCGTTGGCGAGAGCAATCGAATCGTTAACTCACCGAATTCCAGCTTCCCCATCTTCCCGCGCGTGTCGTAGTTCTTCTTGTAACGTTCGAGCACGTTCTCCCACCCGCGAAGAATCGACCCGCCGCTTACGAACTGCGTGCTATCAGAATTCCAGTACCCTCGCATGTAGCCTTCGATGTCGCCGCGATTCCAGGCTTCGACCTGGTCTTCCAACACTTTGCGGATTTGCTCCTTCGGAGTTTGACTCCATACATTCTCTCCACTCGCAAGAGAAAGTGCAAAGAGCGGTACAAGAGATCCAACAAAAAAACTCTGCCACCAAGGCACCATGCCACAGAATTTTACGAGCCAAACATTCTTTTTCTTTGTGTTCCCGCTTTCAAAACTATGAAAGGCGGAATCCCGTGACGGCGGGACTTCGCGTCTTTGTGGCATCTTCTCATTGCTGTGGCGCGGCTGGTGTTTGAGGCAGTACGGGCTTCGGTTTGAAGAACGTATATCCAAGCAATCCTCCGAGCATACCGAAAATGGGATAGATGATTAAGTTCATGATGAGACCGGTGAGAATTCCCACTACCGTTGTCGATTCGGACATCGCCTGTTCCATCATTTCGCGAATGTTATCCGCCGACCCGCTGGGAAGACCGCCCGAATCTTCCATGGACTCGAGAATCTTATCAATAATACTGCGCGCGAACTCTGCTTCCCATGCGCCGAACACGAAGAGGATCATCAGATTGATCACCGTCGCAGCAAACGCACCGACGAGTCCCGCCAGAATCCCTAACACCAGCCCATCGGTCGACTCAAGCGAGGGCATCCCTTCTTTGAATTCCTGTTTATAAAGATAGACTGCGAGAATTCCACCGCCGATAATGCCCGCGCAACAACAGCAATTGATGAGACTTAAGCCCGGCAGTGCAGAGATGACACCCATCGCTGTCCCGGCCAAAGCTGCGGAGCGAAACTTACTCGGTTTTTCGAGCATAAACGGGTTCTCCCTTCGCTGGTGTAACATGTTGAGAACGTGTACTCATCGCATCGAAGAGTGGTGGAAGGATGTAGAACGGAAGCACGACACCAAGTGCAACACCGGTCGCCAATCGGGTGATGGCGGTGCTTGGATGAATGCCCGATACACTGAGCGCGACATCCAGCACCATGGGAAGGCACGCGACGGCAAGCCAGATTACGGCAGGGCTTTTTCGATTGTCGAAGCCCATGAGAAAAGGGAACGAGAGAAGTCCGGCGAGGAACGCGAAATAGATTGCGCTGCAGCGAATGCACACAGCCCATTTTTCGCCGTTCAGATGAAACGAGCGTTCGTCGAGCTGATGACAGATGCGGGCGAAGAACTTATAGATGACGGCAGCAACGGACGTTGTGTGCTCGGAGAGGTTCTGGAAAAACGGTGCCGCAAGAATCAGGCTGCACCAGAGGGCGGCGAAAACGAAAAAGAGAAGATAAACGCGTCGTGAGGAATCCATGGCCGAAAAGTTGTGAAAGTATCGCGACAATTGCCTTCTTTGTCAAGCCGTCCTGCAACGCAGCAAGCTGAAGTCAGCGATCTGACATCTGCAAACCGCTGTCTGAACCTTGCTTCTTACGCCATATTCGAGTATTTTCGACAACACGATTTCAGAAAAGCATCACCATAAAGCCGCAGAGTCCCGCTTCACGGTTCCGCTTCTTGGAATCCCGCTTTGTAAGCGGAATCCCCGCCTGCCAATATTAGGGTCTAAGGCGGCGGGCAGGCTGGAAAGCGGGAGATCCCGCCTTTCATAGTTTTGAAAGCGGGAACGCCAAGCGATACGAAAATTTTAATTTCCTTTGGCGAACCTTTGAGACTTCGTGTCTTAATGACAAAAACGATCTCATGCCGATACAAAAGAAATTTTCCGTTGCCCTCATCCAAATGGCGTTCAGCGCCGACACGAACGGCAATCTCAAGCGTGCGATCGCCAAGATCGAAGAGGCCGCAAGTAAAGGCGCGCAGTTGATCTGTCTGCCGGAACTTTTCCGTTCACCCTATTTCTGTCAAAGCGAAAACCCGGCTATGTTCGACCTTGCGGAACCCGTGCCGGGTCCAACAACCGAGGCGCTGGCCGACGTGGCAAAGAAACAGGGGCTGGTAATTATTGCTCCAGTATTCGAGCGAAGAGCCCCGGGGCTTTACCATAACAGCGCCGCCATACTGGACTCGAACGGAGAAATGGCCGGCCTTTACCGCAAGATGCACATTCCGGACGACCCTGCGTACTACGAGAAGTTCTATTTCACTCCCGGCGACCTCGGTTTCCGGGCGTTCGACACGAACGTCGGCCGCATCAGCACATTGATTTGTTGGGACCAGTGGTATCCTGAGGGCGCACGGCTCGCCGCATTGCAGGGCGCGTCCATCCTGTTCTATCCGACCGCTATCGGCTGGCATCCTCACGAAAAGTCTCAGTATGGGAAAGCACAGCGGGAAGCGTGGCAAACGGTCCAGCGCGGGCATGCCATCGCAAATGGAATTTACGTTGCCGCCGTCAATCGCATCGGACTCGAACGGCCTGACAACAAGAGCGCAGGAATTGAATTCTGGGGCTCTTCCTTTGTAGCTGACCCGCAGGGTGTCATTATCGCCGAAGCATCGAGCGATAAAGAAGAGATTCTGACCGCCGAAGTCGACCTTGATCGTCTCGAAGAGATTCGCCGCAACTGGCCGTTCCTCCGTGACCGCCGCATCGACGCCTACAAGGGCATCGATCAACGATTCCTCGCAGACCATCCATCGAAATAATGAGCAGCGCAGTGAAGAAAACACCTGCCGCACTGGGCTTCCGCATGCCCGCCGAATGGGAGCCTCACGAGGCAACATGGATCGGCTGGCCGTACAATAAAACCGATTGGCCCGGCAAGTTTGCACCGATTCCGTGGGTCTATGGCGAGATCGTCCGCAAACTTTCCCCCGGTGAACAGGTCCGAATCATCTCCAACGCCGCGACGCGCAAACAGGCTCAGCGCATTCTCACGCGGGCGGGTGTCGATCTTTCCCGTATTGAGTTCGCCAACCTCCCCCTCGACCGTGGCTGGACGCGCGATTCAGGTCCCATCTTTGTAAAGCGTCATGAGGAGCCACGGGAAGTTGCAGTCGCTCGCTTCCGTTTTAACGCCTGGGCAAAATATCCCGATTGGAAGAAGGATGTTCGTATTCCCGAGCGCGCAGCAAAAAAACTCGGGTTGCGCCTGCTGCCCGCAAGAATTGGGAACAGAGATCTTGTGCTCGAAGGAGGCAGTATCGACGTCAACGGTCGCGGAACGCTTCTGACAACTGAGGAATGCCTGCTTGATACGGAGGTGCAGGTGCGAAATCCGGGCTTCGGGAAGGAGAAGATTGAGCAGGCGCTACGGGAGAATCTCGGTGTGCGAAATATTCTTTGGCTGGGTAAGGGCATCGCGGGGGACGATACGCACGGCCATGTCGACGATCTGTGTCGATTTGTCAATCCACGAACCGTCGTTCTCTGCCAGGAGGCCAATCCTCGCGATGCAAACTACCGCCCCTTACAAGAGAATCGCGAACGCTTGCAGGGAATGCGACTTGAAGACGGCTCGACGATCGACGTTGTTCATCTTCCGATGCCCGCGCCTCTTTACCTGGATGGTCAGCGCCTGCCGGCGAGCTACGCGAATTTCTACGTCGCGAACGCGGCAGTGCTCGTGCCGACGTTCAACGACCCCAGCGACCGCCTCGCGCTCGGTATACTTTCCGAGCTCATCACCGACCGTCCCGTCGCCGGCATTCACGCGGTCGATCTTGTCTGGGGACTCGGAACCATACACTGCCTGACGCAACAACAACCCGCGCTGTGAATAAGCGTTCTGTTGCATCTCCGATGTTTTCCCCGTACTTTGATTCAGTTTCCACGCAATGAACTTCGACTCTGATGTTCTTCAGTTCTCTCACGGTACGCGTTGATTTTTCCTCAGGAGCTCCCATGAAAATCTATTCACATATCACTCTGCTCGTCACTGTCGCAGTCTTGTTTATCAGTTGTTCACAACCGAAGGAATCTATGGAACGGAAATACTCGCTCGAGCGCGTCGGTCCGGCCCGCGTGGTTCAGCTCTACGCCGACGGCTTCGACCAACTCTCCACACAACAAAAGATCTTCGCATACTACCTCGCCCAGGCGGCCCTCGCGGCTCGTGACATCTCCATCGACCAGCATCATCGGTACGCGCTGGAAATTCGCGACCTCCTCGAAGGCATCGTCACACACAACGCAGGCATTGACGCGAGCGTCAATGAGGCAATCTTGAAATATGCCAAGCTCTTCTGGATCAACAACGGGCCGTATGACAACATCACGTCAAAGAAATATGTTATCGAGTGCACGCCGGAACAGTTCAAAACCGCCGCAGAAACAGCCCGAAAGAACGGTGCCGATTCAGGCTTAAGCTCCGAAACACTCGATGCAAAACTGGAGCGGCTCAGTCCTTTTCTCTTCGACCCCAACGTCGAGCCGATGATGACCAACAAAACGCCCGGTACCGATTGGGTCAAAGAGAGCGGTGTAAATTTCTTTAGTCGCGATCTGACCCTCGCAGAAGTGGAACAATGGATCAAGACCGGAAAGCAGAAGAACGACCTCAACTCGAAGCTCGTAAAGAAGAACGGCAAGATTGTCGAAGAGGTCTGGCGTGCCGGGGGAAACGGCGTACCGGCGGGGATGTATGCCCCCGACCTCGAAGCAACAATTTCGTACCTGGAGAAAGCGATTCCGTACGCTTCAGGCCCCTATCAGCAGGAAACCCTACGAAAACTTATCAAGCACTTCCGCACAGGCGAACTGGAAGATTTTCGGGAGTTCAACATTCAATGGGTCGGCGACACGTCGAGCATCGACTTCATCCACGGTTTCATCGAAGTCTACCTCGACCCGATGGGACTGAAGGCAGAGTTCGAGTCTTCGATCTTCTGGGCGGACCAGCAGCTCTCAAAGAGCATTCGCGAGATCGGCGCCAATGCGCGCTACTTCGAAGAACGGATGCCGTGGGAGGATAAATACAAGAACCTCGACGTCAAACCGCTCAAAGCGAATTTTGTCAACGTTGTGATGACCACGGGCGGAACCGGACCCGTCAGTCCCATCGGCATCAACTTGCCGAACGAGCAGTTGGTACGCGAGCGCTACGGCAGCAAGAGCGTCGTGCTCAACAACATCATCGACGCGGGCGACAAAGCGAGCGGTTCGATCTTGACGGATGAATTTGCGTACGACCAGGAAGAAAAAGATTTGCAATACAAGCATGGCACGCTTGCATCCAACATGCTCACGTCGCTCCACGAAGTACTCGGCCACGCGTCGGGAAAGACAATGGTCGCCGGCGATCCGGGCAGCCATTTACCCGGCTACTATTCCACGCTCGAGGAAGGGCGTGCAGACCTGATCGCGTTGTGGCATATGTGGGACGACAAGTTGCTCGAGCTTGGTGCTATTCCGAACAAAGACGTCGCGAAGCAAATGTACAATTCCTATATCCGCAACGGACTGGTGATGCAGCTGCGCCGCATTCCTCACGGCGACCAGATCGAAGAAGATCACATGAAGAACCGCTCGATGGTTGCAATGTACATTTACAAGAACTCCGACGCCATTAAAATGGAGAAGCGGGACGGAAAGACGTATGTGAAGGTCGTAAACTACGAGAAGATGCGCGAAATGGTGGGGAAGCTGCTTGCAGAGGTCATGCGCATCAAAGCGGAAGGCGATCTCAAAGCGGCCAAGAATCTCATCGACACCTATGGGCTAAAATTCGATACGGCGTTGCGGGATGAGGTGCTCGAGCGGATCAAGCATCTCGATGTGGCCTCGTACATCGGCTTCGTCGCGCCCGAGTATGAGCCTGTCACGGATACGTCGGGCACCATCACCGATGTGAAGGTCTCGTACCCGCAGGACTTGATGAAACAGATGCTGTCGTTTTCTGCATTCACGAAGAAGGCAAAGCAGGAAGCGATGGAGCGGATGAAGCAGATGGCGACTACGAAGTAAGAATAGCGGTAAGAGTTGACATTCAGACGCGAACTGAGTAAGATTGGGATAACTTTTTAATACCCATGTCATTCTGAGTCCCACCGTTTTCTAGTGGGACGAAGAATCTGCCCAAAAGAGATTCTTCCGTCGTCCTCAATAACAGGACTCCCTGAGAATGACATATCCCTTCTAAGAAAACGGAGAATCCATGCGAGAATACTTAGACCTCGTCGATCGAGTCCTAAGCAAAGGGACCCTCAAGAAAAACCGTACCGGCGTCGATACGATCTCCACCTTTTCGGAGTATATGAAAATCGACTTGAGCGAGGGCTTCCCTTTGCTCACGACGAAGAAGATGAACTTCAAATCCCTGCTGCATGAAGTTCTCTGGTATCTCTCCGGCGAAGACCATATCCGCAACCTCCGCCGGCACACGAAAATCTGGGACGCGTGGGCGGACGAAAACGGCAACCTCGACACCGCCTACGGGCGCTACTGGCGGCGTTTCCCCAGCGCGCAGATCAATCCGAAGACCGGCCAGTACGAAGTGAAAGAGGTCGACCAGATTTCCGAAGTCATGAAGATACTCAAAACGAGTCCGAACTCCCGACGGATGGTTGTGAGTGCATGGGAACCGGGCAACGCGCTCACAAGCAAACTCCCGCCCTGTCATTTCTCGTTCGTCTTTAACGTGCAAGGCAACAAACTCAACTGCCATCTTACGCAGCGTTCCGGGGATATTGCGCTCGGCATTCCCTTCAACGTCGCCGCGTATTCGCTCCTCACACAAGCCATCGCTCAGGAAGTCGGCCTCGAGTTTGGCTATTTCAGTCACACAATCGTGGACGCACACATCTACGTCAACCACATCGACGGATTGAAGGAACAGCTCAAGCGAAAACCGAAATCACGGCCGAAACTTTTGATCGTACCGAAGCCAGTGGATGACCTGAAGTTCGAAGACTTTGAACTCGTCGGCTATGAGTGCGACGAACCGATCAAGTTTGAGGTGGCGGTGTGAAGCTGGTGATCATTGCGGCGATCGGCCGTAATCGCGTCATCGGCAAAGACGGCAAACTCCCCTGGCACATTGCGGAGGACCTCAAGCGATTCAAGCGTCTTACCACCGGCCACACGGTGTTGATGGGTCGAAAAACGTTTGAGTCGCTGGGCAAGCCTCTTTCTAACAGACGCAACGTGGTGCTCACCTCACAGCAACTCGCGGACGCCGAGACGTACCCAACGCTCGCTCAAGCCTTACAGGCGCTCGAAAAAGAAGAAAAGGTTTTTGTTATTGGGGGTGGCGAGATTTTTGCGCAGCTCGTAGAACACACCGACGAGATGTACCTAACGCTTGTCGACCAAACGTTCGAAGGCGATACATTCTTCCCACCGTATGAGCATTTGATCGGGACGCGGTACAAACTAGTGGCGCGGGAAGAGCACGAGGGGTTCGCGTTCGAGGATTATCAGAGAGCGTAAATCTCAGACCTGTTAAGTAACCGTAATCCCCTTCTGCTCCAAACTCTCCTTGATCATCTCGTACACCTGTTCGATCGGAAGGTGGGTACGCGAGCCGGAGTTCTTCACGGCCTGCTCCAGCGTCCCCTTGCGCTCTTTCAGCCACGCCCACACGTGATAGCCCAGACGATTGCGGTCGTTCGGCTCCTGCGTTTGAATATCCGAGACAACGCTGTAGGCTAATTTTTCGAGGGATTCGGGAGGAAATTCTGCAACGGGCGGCGGCGGTTTGGAGGTCATGCTGGTGATGAGTTGATTGTGCGTTTTGTGCATCCCGCTGCTTTTGGGCGGGAGTTAATTGGTGATTGGTTTACGGTTTACAGTTCAGGGCCGTTCAAATATAAGAAAAGTTTTGAGAAATGAAACCCGCTATATGCACTTCACCACCACCAGCGTAATGTCGTCGTTTTGCTCTGCCGGCCCACGGAACTCTTCTGCCGCTTTGATCAAGGACCGCTGCAATTCTTGTGCAGTGAGGCTTCGTTTCGAGCGAATCACGTCCAGGAAGTTCACACTGCAGACGGCGAGCACTACCGGGGCGAGGCGAATATGTCTCAAACGGATTCTTCATGTCGACACTTCTGAATACGGAGAAGGTGTCGACTCGTTTCGGTTAGAGAGGGTAACCGATGCTGAAATAGAAGACGAAAGGACCAAGGCTGATGGGTTGTTCGAGTATCTCGTTCCGGAAATAGAAACTCCTTCCGACCGAGAATTCCGCCGGACCGATCGGCGTGTCAAGAGCAAGACTCAACCCGATTCCATGCCGGAGGTCCCTGAGCTTGATCGCGTCCGCAGAGGCCCAGAGCGTACCGAAATCGTACCGGGCTTTGAGATAGGTGTCGAAGAAGAGTCTCAGCGGCAGGTGGTAGCGATACTCCAGGCTGGCGACAAATAATTGTCTGCCCCGCGCGTTATATTCCTGTAGTCCGAAAAAACTATTCTGCCCGCCGATGCTGAACTGCTCCGTAATGGGCAGCGTCTGATCGGCGAACCCGAACACAACCTTGGGTCGCAGGGTGTGCCGGCCAAAGTAGCTCTGGTAGCCCTCGTACTGAAAGAACATTTTCGTAAAACCGACATTATCTCTCACTCTGACGAGGGCGGATTCATAGAAGAAATTCATCGACACGCCGTCGCGTGGGAAGGGGAAACGGTCCAAATTATCGACCTTGGTACCGAACTTTACCGACGCAAATCGAAAGCTCTCCGTATCGAACGGACGGCCGGACGTGCTCCAGACCCGATGCGTTTCGAGCCGCCCTTCGATTGACACCACGCCCAACCGTTCGAGTTGCGTTCCAAATGCCATTGACCATCCGGAACGCAGCTCACGATATTCTCCGACCTTCACGCGACTCCACCGTTCGGGGTTCGTACTGGGTTCATCGGCGTACACATTAACGTCCCGGTACTCGTAGTTTGCCCTCAGGTGGAAGGTGAAGTACGAGTCAAAAATGCGATTTGCTTTGAATTCTCCGATGTAGCCGCGAGTCCTTTGCCCGCCGTAAATGCGCGCGCCAATCTCCATTCCGATGCCAAGCAAGTTTTCGTCGCGCACGTCGAGCGTCGGTTGGAAGTTTCGCTCATTATCGATCCGCATCCCGAGACGGATCAGATCGGTGCTGCGTTCCCGCACATTGATGGTGACGATGTTTCTCTCATTCTTTGCACCTTCATATTGCACGCCGATGGAGACAAACTCGAACAGGTTGGTGCCGTAGAGATTCGCGATGCCCTGTGCAATTTTTGAGACTTGAAACACTTCACCTTCATCCCACGGCAATTCTCGCCAGATCACGTAATCCTTCGTTTTCGTCGTCCCAAGAATATCGCGCCGATAGACCACGCCCTCGTCAATCTCGATCGTCGCTTTGCCGATAACGGAATCAAACCGCACGTCGCGGATACGGGCAAGCGACAGCCCGCGGTCACGATAAATCCCCAGAAGTTCCTCCAGCATTTTTCTTACCGCGTGGACATTCATCCGATGGCCAACCAAAGGCTTGACCGCCGCATCAAGCGTGTCCAAGGGCACGAGATTGGCACCGAGTATATCGACAGACATGATGATGGGGTTCGGCATAGCAATAAGATTGAGTTCGGTGGAATCAGTGAACTCTGTGACCGTTAACTCAACCGTCTCAAAATCTCCCCGGTCGTACAGATCGTTTACGAAGGATCGAGCGCCTTGTTCGGAAATCTTTTGGCTCCGCGCAAACTCTTGAATCATCACCGACTCTTCCGACCCGATCATGCGCGAGTTCGATATGACATGGGGCTTAACGTACACGACGTCAGAATCAGCCTTGCCAAGCAGGGCATGCGAACGTTGTTGCAAGAGTTCTTTAACGCCGGACAGTTGTTCGTGTGCGGCGTGTTCACCCTGCGCGATCAGCCAATCCAGCCGTGAAAAATCGGTTGAAAGATTCTCTCCCAATTCGGGGCGAATGACAATGTCAGCCTGCTGAAGCTCAGTCTCCATCTTTCCTTTCATGACAACGCCCATAATTTGGTCGGCAAGCTCCCACAGGGCGTTCAGTTTATCGGGTGGGCGAAGGGGACTGGTTGCGTCTACCACTACAACGATGTCCGCGCCTAACTCGCGCGCAACATCGGCAGAAATGTTGGAGCTCAGGCCGCCATCGACCAGCAGCATGGAGTCTTTTGTAACCGGGCTGAAGAGCAACGGCACCGTCATGCTTGCCCGCATTGCTTCGGCGAGGTCCCCACGGTCGATGACAACTCTTTTTCCTGATATGAGATCCGTGGCAACGGCTCGAAACGGGATGCGCAGATCGTCAAAACGTGGGTTCGGGTGGTAGATTCCTTGCAGTGTGAGGATGTTCAGGTAATTCAGCAGCGTCTGTCCTGTGGAGTACGCTCGGGGAAGAATCGGCTCCAGCCCCTTGAACCGGACGACGAGAAGACTGCGGTCTTCGGCAAGCTTCTGGTCGTAAAACAAATCCTTCCGGCGTGCTTCATCGCTGAAGCTGAGCAGTTCATCCCACTTCGTTGTGTCCACCACCTGCTCTAACTGCGCCGTCGAATAGCCTACCGCATACAAACCGCCGATGATGCTGCCCATGCTCGTTCCCACGATAACATCGACGGGAATATCCGCCTTCTCAAATGCCCGCAAAACGCCGATCGCCGCAATGCCGCGAGAACCTCCACCACTGAGCACGAGCCCGACTTTCGGTCGTTTCAATGGTCGATGCGGAACAATCGTTGGGAGTCGTGCCGGTTCCCCGCCGAATTCCGGTCTGATGATTGTTACACGCGACGGCCGGTCGGTTGAAAGATGCTGAGAAACGGCGGAAAACCCGGCGACCGAAAGAGCCAGCACGACAAGGAATGCGTTAGAAACACGTAATCGGCACATGCGCAGCATGAACTAAAAGTACCGAAAGATGCGCCGAATTGCAATGCAGGAAAAACAAAGTCCGACATCGCGCGGTCAAGCGCACTGTCGGACCTCAAAGAATACTCCGGGGAGAACTCCAACCATC
Organism: uncultured Ignavibacteriaceae bacterium; assembly: GCA_964372545.1. GTDB lineage: Bacteria > Bacteroidota > Ignavibacteria > UBA10030 > UBA10030 > CAYJSZ01. Next base: position 8,708 of record CAYJSZ010000022.1, on the reverse strand, counting down.
AACCCGCAAGAGATACTCGCGGGTGGACTGCGGAATCACCGCATATGAAATCTCAGGAAGACTACGAACGCGCCGACGAATAAGAAGATGTTCAAGAGTGCGAGCAACCCTAAATCGAACAAGACGTCGCCTTCTTGAAACTCCGCTCCCTTCGGCCCTTTGTTCCCGCACCCACAACCTCTTCCACTCGTTCTATACCTTGCTTTTCGGAACTCTTCGGGTTAAGTTATCTTTCAAGGAGGTTCCGATAAGAACGAAACCTTCCTGCAGAGGATGACTTTTCTTAACCCCTTCATACTGATCGGCCTTGCGGCTGCGGCAATCCCGGTACTGCTGCATTTGCTGAACCTCCGCAAGCTCCGGACGATCGAGTTCAGCACCCTGACGTTTCTCAAAGAGCTGCAAAAAACCAAGATTCGCCGGATCAAAATCCGCCAGTGGCTCTTGCTGGTGCTCAGGACACTCCTCGTCATCCTGCTGGTGATGGCATTTGCCCGCCCAACGCTCAGGGGGACTCTCGCGGGTGCCTTTGGCGAGCGGGCAAGAACAACAAGCGTGTTCATACTTGACGATTCGCAGAGCATGACAGCCCTTGACGACGGGGGAGAATTCTTCGAGCAGGCAAAAGAATCGGCTCTTCGGGTGCTTGATCTTTTCAAAGATGGCGATGAGGTCGTTCTGTTGAAACTCTCCGATGTCCGTAGGGGAACGACGGGAGAAGTAAGGCCAACGCGGAATATCGAGCTTCTCCGCTCCACTCTACGAGAAACGAAGCCCTCGTTTCACCATAACACGATCGAAGATGCCCTGCGTCTGTCGGCCAAGTTGCTCTCTGCCTCGACGAATTTCAACAAAGAGATCTACCTCGTTTCAGATTTTCAGCAGGGAACGGTCGCATCGAAACCACCGGCTTTGTTCACACCGGAGAATCTTTTTCCGGAGCCTACCCGCCTTTTCCTCGTCAACATCGGCAAAGCACAGCCGAAGAATGTTGGCCTGGAGTCGGTGACGATTCCAAATTCACTATTCGAGCCGGGAAAACCTTTTACCGTCCGGGCGCGTGTCCATAATGCCGACAAGAGCGCGCTCCGGAATCATGTTGCGAGTCTCTATGTCAACGGCGAGCGCGTTGCTCAACAAGCGGTGGATCTTCAGGGTGGTTCTTCCGCCGATATCGAATTCACCGCAGTGCCCAAATCCACGGGGATCGTGGAGGGCATGGTGGAGTTGGAGAACGATGACCTGGAATTTGACAACCGTCGTTTTTTCACTTTTGAAATTCCTGCTCAAATTCGAGTGCTGCTCGTAGGCTCGTCGGGGGATGTCCAGTACATCAGATTAGCTCTCGGTGCGCGGCAAACTTCGACAGGTTCAGCCCTCCTCGTACGTGAGGTACTGCCCGAACGGCTCTCTGCGTCCGATGTCAATGCCGCTAACGTCATCGTCGTTTCCAATCCCCGCGACCTCACCACCATCCAAGCAGACAAGTTCCAATCGTTCTTGCGGGCCGGCGGCGGGTTGATCGTTTTCCCCGGCGCACAAACTCTGCCCAACTCGTACAACAGCGGATTCGCTTCCAAACTCAAGCTGCCTCAACTCCTCGCCGTAGAACATCTGCAAACGAAATCTTCCGAGACCGAGTCGTTCGTGACATTCGATCGTGTGGAGTTGCGCCATCCTCTTTTTCAGGGGATGTTTGAAGAAAGCCCTGTGCCGCCATCTCCACGACAGCAACCAGGCCATCAGCGTTCGGTGGAATCTCCGCAGATCAAATCGTACGCGAGATTTCAAACGCCCCCGCAGGCAAGAACGGTCATCGCACTGTCAAACGGCGTACCCTTTCTCTTGGAGCTGAACACCGGCGGCGGGCGCGTGCTGATCTTCAGCACGGCTGCGAATCCTGAATGGTCGGATTTTCCGCTGAAAGGCCTCTTCGTTCCCTTGGTGCATCGTTCCGTTTCCTATCTAGCGCAAGGACCCTTGAAGCAGCACGATCTTCTTGTTGGAGAAGAGGAAACTGTGCGGAGCCGGTTGCACAGCAACCAACGCTGGACGATTCTTTCCCCGACGAAGGACGAGACGGTCGTCCAGCCGTCTTCCACAGGGACCGAAAGCGTTGTGCGTTTTCACGAGACGGACATGCCGGGAATCTATGCGGTGAACAGTGGGAAGACCGTGGTGCAGAAGTTCGCGGTGAACATGAATCCCGATGAATCAAGAACGGCGAAGATAGAAGAGAGCGAACTGGCAAAAGTCTTCCAGCGCCTCGGGATTACAGAACAATCGTTGCGCCGTGTTCAGGCAACTCCGGATATCCGGCAAGCGGTGCTCCAGGCCCGCTTCGGCGTGGAGTTGTGGAAACAATTCCTGATTGCCGCACTCATCATCGCAATCGCTGAAATGCTCGTCGCCCGCGAAAGCAAGGGCGAATTGGCTTCGCTGGAAGTCTCGCCATCCTGATTTTGAGCAGTGTCCTACTTTCCGTCGACACGGAGGTCACGGACCCCCGCCTGCCACAGCGAGAGCGAGTTCAAGGCGGGCAGGAATCCGTGACCGTTTTCTCCTTTTCCTATCCCGGTATGCCTGCCCCGCAAATCTTTTCTGCGGGGGACTCCCGACAAGAAACGTCGGGACAAGCGTGACAGCCCGGCAAACCAGGACACTACCTGGTTTTGCGCTCTCTCAGTTTTTCAGTACATTGATCGCATGATCGAGCTTCAACCATCTGGCAAAGAACGTTGCATCCTGGTCGGCGTTTCAACGCGCGCGGTTCGGCGCGAAGAAACCGAAGTATACTTGGACGAGCTTGCCCTTCTGGCTGACACGGCGGGCGCGGAAGTGGTCAGGCGCATCACACAGGAACGCGACCGCATCGACCCGGCTACCTTTATCGGAAAAGGAAAGGTCGAAGAACTACGCGGCGCAGTTACGGAGCAGAGGATTCCACTGGTCGTTTTCGACGACGACCTCTCGGCCGTGCAGGTCAGGAATCTCGAGCGCGAACTGGAATGCAAGGTGCTTGACCGCAGCGCACTGATCCTCGATATCTTCGCCACCCGTGCGAAAACGAACGAAGCCAAGACGCAGGTGGAGCTCGCCCAGCTCCAGTTTTTGCTCCCCCGGCTCACCCGGCAGTGGACACACCTCTCGAAACAGTTCGGCGGCATCGGCACAAAAGGTCCCGGCGAAACGCAGATCGAGACCGACCGCCGGTTGATCAAAACGCGGATCAGCCATCTTAAAGAGAAATTGGAGAGAATATCCCGGCAGCGTGTCACGCAGCGAAAGGGCCGGAGCAAACATACACGTGCTGCTCTCGTGGGATACACGAACGCGGGAAAGTCAACCCTGCTGAATCTGTTGTCCGGCTCCGATGTGTTCGTCGAGAACCGGCTCTTCGCCACGCTCGACCCTACGACGCGGCTCGTGCCGCTCGGCTCCGGCGGTCAGATGCTGATGACGGACACTGTCGGTTTTATCCGCAAACTGCCGCCGCATTTGGTGGCATCGTTCAAGAGCACGCTGGAAGAAATCACCGAAGCCGATTTGTTGCTGCATATCGTCGATGTTGTTTCGAAACACTTTGAGGAACAGATCCATGTTGTCAAGGACACTCTCTCCGAGCTTGGTGCACACGACAAACCGACGCTGATGGTCTTCAACAAGATTGACCGCCTTGCCGAGCGAGGGATGTTACATGTCATTGCGGAGAAATATCCCAAATGCGTCTTTATCTCGGCTGCGCGTGGAATCAATATCTCGGGGTTGAAACAGGAAGTGCTGGCTCTTCTGGAAAACGAATTCGTCGAGGAACAACTACGGGTCTCGCAAGAACACCAGCGGCTCATCTCGTATCTCCACACCGTGGGAGAAGTGTTGGAGAAAAGCTACGAGGATAACGCTGTGCTGCTGAGGCTGCGCATGCCAAAGAGAGACCGCGAGCGTGTTGTCCGCATGGTCGAAGACCATCGGGACCACACGGCAACAATGAAGGAATCTTCTTAGCCGACTCAGCTGGAAAGTTTAGGATTCACCGGAACAAGCTCGACCCGGATGGGGGGCAACAGCCGGCCGCCGAGCATCAGGCCGTCGATTTCGAGAACCGTCCTCTCGCCGGCAATCTTGTGCCAGGGATTTTCCACCACCTCCGTGTCGCTTCCCTCGAACAGAACCGTATACCTTCCCCGCGGTGCGATAACGGCGTACGGTAACGGAACAGCCCGGTCGTTGTATTGGTAGCGGATATTGCGCGACGTGCCTTTGATGGTCGCCTGCTGAAGGCTTAACGTATCCCGGCTCTCGTTACGGAATTCAATCTCCACTCTCGTTGAAATACGTTCATCAACGCCATACTCAGCCCGGAACTCGATCTCCAGACGATTCTGCGGGTCGTTGTAAGTATAGACTTCGCAATTGCACGTGTCGGGTTGAAAGAGGTACGGATAGGTTCTCGAGCAACCGCTGAGAAGCGTGAAGAGAACCAGCAGGGACGGTAGAAGCGCACGGCTATTCGTCATCACACACTCTCCGGCACAGACCACTCAACGTTCCGGCGATTTGATAATCGTCTCACCTTTGAAAATCTTCTTCACTTCTTCGGCGTCCGCGACGCTGCCCACAATATCGCCCCAGTGCATCGGAATGACGGTGTGAGGCTTGAAGACATTCGCCGCGCCGCCGGCTTCTTTGCCAGTCATCGTGTAGGTGCCGCCGCAGGGTAGCAGTGCAAAGTCTGTAACGACCGACCGCATCTCCGGCGTGAAGTCCGTGTCGCCCGAATGGTAAATCTTCTGCTCTGTCGAGAGCGCGATGATGTAGCCGACCCAATTGTTCTGCTTCGGGTGAAACTCCTTGCCGATATTGTAGGCGTGCACAGTCTTCACCTTTAGCTCGCCGATGGTGTAGGATTGATTTGGCGCAACGGTGACGACCGTGCCTTCGATTTGATAGGCGACATCCTTCGGTGCGAAATATGCCGTGCCGTCTTTTTTGATGTGAGCGATATCCTCCTGCGAGAAATGATCGTAGTGCGCGTGCGTGATGAAAATGAAATCCGCCTTGGGACAGTTGGCGGGGAGCTTCCACGGGTCGATGTAAATCTGCTTTGCACCGTCTTCAATGCGAAATGTCGCATGACCGAGCCAATGAATGTGCTGGTGGTTCATCAGGACCTCCCTTGAAATGAGCGTTTAGGCATGAGCGCAGCTTTTGCTTTTGCGTATCCCGGCTTCAGAATATCGTAGATAATGCGGATACGCTGCTTGTACGGAATGAAAGCGCTTTTCATCGCGTTGATCGTGATTTTTTCCAGTTCCTCGACCGTAAGGCCGAATGTTTCGACTGCGGTTCGATACTCGTCGGTGAGCGTAATGTTGCTCATCAACCGGTCGTCGGTGTTGAGGGTGACGCGGAACTTGTAGCGATAATACACACCGAAGGGATGCTCCGCCAGGCTCTTCACGGCTCCGGTGTGCACGTTGCTGGTCAAACACATTTCCAGCGGAATGCGTTTGTCCAGGACGTATTGTGCCAGTGTTCCCATACTCAGGACCTTGCCCGCCTCCACTTTCATGTCTTCGATCAATCGCGTGGCGTGGCCGATGCGATGCGCACCGCACCATTGGATCGCCTGCCAGATCGATTCCTTGCCGAACGCTTCGCCTGCGTGGACCGTGATGTTAAAATTTTCCCGCTGGATATAATGGAACGCATCGACATGCTTTTTGGGTGGATAGCCTCCTTCCTCACCGGCAAGGTCGAAGCCCACGACACCCTGATTGCGGAAGTCCACCGCAAGCTCGGCAATGTCTCGAGAGGCCTTCGGCTTCATGTGCCGCATGGCGCAGAGAATCAGTCCATACTGCACGCCGAATTCTTTTTTACCGCGCTCCAGGCCTTTGAGCACCGACTTGACGATTGTCTCAAGATGTAAGCCCTTGCTCGTATGAAACACCGGCGCAAAGCGTGTCTCCACATAGACGACCCCGTCGTTCTTCATATCCTCCATCATTTCGTACGCTACACGCTCCAACGCTTCTTCCGTTTGCATCACGCCGCAAGTATGTTCAAACCCCTCGAGAAAGAGCGGCAAACTTCCCCGTGTTGCACCGCGATGGAACCAGTCCGCCAACTTCGCCGGATCGGTGGCGGGGAGCTTGTTATATTTCATCTGCTTCGCGAGGTCGATAACGGTCTCCGGCCGTAAGCCGCCGTCGAGATGGTCGTGCAGCAGAACTTTGGGAAGAGAGCGAATATAATCTTTTTTGAGTTTCATATCGTTGTGCCTTTCCGTACACGGGGCAGCGAACAAATCGTTAGAACGGATTCACACCGTCTTTCTTCGAGTAAGGCCATCCCTGGAGATCCGTTCAATCTGCCGTGTCCCATTATTCCAATATTCCGATTTTCCTTTGAACTCCTTCCAACACACTCCCATCCACCACCAGCCCCAACGCCCTCTGGATATCATCGTACAGCACCCGGTCTTCATCCAAGTGGCGGATGTGCTTACGGATGATATGATACGCCGCTTCCGATCCGCGCCCGGCCTTCATCGGCTTCTTTCCGTTCAACACGCGCGTAAAGTCGAGACCCTGACAGGCGCAGAGCAGCTCGATGGCCAGAACGGTTTGGGCGTTCCTCAACACCTTCCACGCCTTCTGCGCGCTGATGGAGCCCATGCTGTTATGGTCTTCCTGATTCGCGGATGTCGGGATGGAGTCTACGCTTGCAGGATGGCTCAGGACTTTGTTCTCGGAGACGATGGACGCAGCGGTGTACTGGGCGATCATCAGTCCGGAGTTGAGCCCGCCTTGGGCGGTGAGAAACCGCGGCAGGCCACTGAGGGAACCGTTCACCAGCCGTTCGATGCGTCGTTCGGAAATGTTCGCCAGCTCGGACAGCGCGATCGCAAGAAAATCCAACGCCAGTGCCATCGGCTGGCCGTGGAAATTTCCGCCTTCGAGATGGACGCCGTCTTCGGGAAAAATCAAAGGATTATCCGTCGCAGCATTGATCTCGACGGAAACTTTATCGTACACATAATCGATAGCGTCGCGAGAAGCTCCGTGCACTTGCGGAATGCAGCGCAGCGAGTATGCATCCTGCACGCGCGGATCGTTGTAGCGGTGCGATTCCCGGATCTCACTCCCCTGCATCATTCGCCGCAAATTTTTCGCCGCGGCAATCTGGCCTTTGTACGGCCTGAGTTTGTGGATCCGCTCATCGAACGGCGTGTCGCTGCCCCGTAGCGCCTCGACGCTCAACGCCCCGGCAATATCGGCAATCTTGCACAGGGCCCGCGCGTGATGTATCGCCAACGCTGCGTACGCCGTCATCATCTGCGTTCCGTTGATGAGCGCAAGGCCCTCTTTTGCCGCCAAGCGGACAGGCTTGAGTTTGAATTTCTTCAACGCAACCGACGATGAAACCGTTTTCACTGTTTCGCCGTTTCTCCCCTCCCCGTCTGCTCCCCTGCCGCTGTCCTTCTCCCACACCGTGCCTTTCCCCATCATCGCCAACACGAGATGCGCGAGCTGCACCAAGTCACCGCTCGCGCCGACCGATCCCTGCGAGGGAATGACCGGAGTGATACGGTGGTTCACCATGTCGATCAACAAGCCGACAGTATTCTGACTGACACCCGAATAACCTTTAGCCAAGGCATTTGCCCGCAGAACCATCATGGCGAGCACGATCTCCGGCGGTAGCGGTTCACCGGCGCCCGCGGAGTGACTGAAGATGAGATTCTCCTGCAACCGCTCGATATCGAGTCGGCTGATGCGAACGTTGCTGAACTCACCAAATCCCGTCGTCACCCCGTAGACGGTCTCGCCATCCCGTACCCATCGCTCGACCAGGTTGCGGGAAGCGATGATCTTCTTTCGTGCCGTCGGAGAAATTTGAACCCGAGCGGATCGAGTGACGACGTCAAAAAGTTGTTCGACGGTTAGTGAGCTTCCATCAAGACGGTGGGTTGTCATATTCCCTGGAGTCGGCAAGTGAAGAATTGTGTCTCTAATGTAGCAGAGCATGCGCTGAAATTCAATACAGAAGCGTCGAGAAAGCGATTGACTTTTCAGACGAATCTCGTTATCATTTCCGACGACATCGAGCGGATCCCGGGCGGTGGATTCGCTCCCGACCTTATCCATGACCCCGCAGCCGACCGCGAACGACTGCCGGCCAACCAACTTCCGCACCGTCAGGGTAGAATAGATCGGGCTCTATGGCTGAAGACAAAATCAACGTACTGCTTGCCGACGACGAAGACTCGCTGCGCTCCACGATAGCGGCGTGGCTTGGCGATGAAGGCTTTGAGGTCGATCAGGCGGCGGATGGGTTGGAGGCAATAAAGAAAGTGCAGGGGAAGGATTTCGACATCGCCCTGCTCGACATCAAAATGCCGGGCGCCAACGGCCTCGAAGTGCTGCGGTTCATCAAGAAGAATTCGAACCCCACGGAAGTGGTCATGATGACCGGTATGAGCGATGTGAGCATGGCGGTGGAGGCGATGAAGTTGGGCGCAAAAGAGTATCTGACCAAGCCCGTCGACCTCGATCAGCTGGTGCCTCAGCTCCGTTCCCTCGTCAAGAAACGCGACGCCGAAGAGCGCTTCCGCCAGTTGCAGTCCGAGCATACTGCGCGGTTACTGTACGACCTGCACAACCCGATCTCCGGCCTCAAGCAAAGCATCGGCTATCTCATCA
>CAYJSZ010000021.1:0-28190 GCA_964372545.1 uncultured Ignavibacteriaceae bacterium | reverse complement strand
GGTGTTTTTCAACAACCTGTTAGATAAGACTCCCTGCCCGCCAAGAAGCTTTGGGCGGGCCTGCGACTGAAAACGAGTCGCGTCCCCTCCCGAAGGGACATCCCAAAGGAATCACTTCGTGACCTTTGGGACTTAGTACGGGGGACAAAGATATCGGAAAGTTTTCTTCATCGAAGCAGTTCAGCGTCGCTCTGTTGCCAGCACGTCCCAGACTTCCGGGTCTTCATGTCCAAGTCGCCACACGGAGATCCCTCGCAATGTGTATTTCCGCAACAGGGCGAGCTTTGCTTTGAACGACTTCGCATCTTCCAAATAAATGTATTCGTACAGATCGTCGTTATTGTATCTGACATAATTAACTCTTTCTTCATCATCCCACACGGTCGTTGCGCGGAACCGGTCGATGAGACCTTTTGCCTCCGCGTAATCCAGTCCTCTTCCCCAGACATGCGTTTCCTCGCCGCGAGCGTACGGATGCCAGTAGTTCGAGAAGAAGGGAATGCCGAGCGAAATTTTTTCCGGCGGAACATCCCGAAGAATGAACGCGAGCGCTCTTTCCATCCACGGAATGCTTGCCACCGGTCCCGGGGTTGTAAGATGCGTGTGTTGTTCGTACGTCATGAACGAGATGAAATCGCCGATCTCCGCCAGCGCCTTGTAATCGTACGCCCCACGCCAGTACTCGAAAATCCACTTGTGAAAGCTCGTCGGGCCGGGATCGTCGCTCGTACGCGGAACGACGGCGATGCTAATGGCGAAGCCGCTCTTGTGCAGAGCATCGGCAGCCTTTCGGTAAAATGCAGTGAAGGCATCCGCGTCGCCGATGTGAATGTTCTCAAAGTCGAATTGCAGGCCGTAGAAGCTGTTCTCCTTGCACACTCGCACCATTGCGCCCACCGCTCGTTCTTGTGCCGCGGAATCTTGCAAGAGCTTCTGAAACATCGGCTGGTTGAATCCTGGATTGAGGATAAGCGGCATCACCTTGACGTTATGCTTCTTCGCCACCTCCATGATTCGTCGGTCGACGCTCCCCCACAGAGTCCCATGTGCATCCATATTGTACACCTGCGGACCGACGATATCGATCTGTTTGATGTTGGCTTTGAAGCTTTCAAAGCACTCTTCACGGTCGACCATGTAGAAGAGCGTTTCGAATCTCTGGGCAAGGACATTGGGAGACGACGCGAGGATAGCCAGGGCGAGCAGGAGGTATTGCCGGACAGTTGGGTTCATAATGCCCTCCAAGCAAGTGGTGGGAGATTCTTTTGGGAGGAAATGACTTCTCTGGATCGCTTAGACAACGTTATCTCGTTCTACATCTCGACGGGATTTTTTTTATGGACAAGCTCCCTTAATCCAGCACGTCAAGAAGACGACTGTATTTGACCACAACAGAGCGATCACGGAAACCAATAACAGTACCATCCACCGAGCCGTTATGATTGTAGACGAAAAACAGTCCCGTATTAGAGGTTTGAATCCACCCGAACCGTAAGTTCGTCGACACGTTTTTGATGACATCGTTGTACTGGACGAGGCCCTGCACAAACATCCTCGGCGTAAAGGCATAGGAAATACGCGCACGGATGATGTTGGTGGTGAAGGTTCCCTCCTTCAACCGAACATCGTTCAGGCTCCACGTGAGTTGCACGTTGACGTGATCGCCGCTTCGCAGTCGCACGGTTGGGTTCATCGAAAAATAGGTGCCGCTGAAGAGGCCGCCGTAGAAAAACATCGAGTACAGGTTCACGGGATCGCTCTGGTTTGTCATCGTCACGATCTGTGTCTCAACATTCTTGTATGTCCCGCTTGGCACGATGATGCCGGGATAAATCTGGAACGGCGTCACAACCCCGTCCGTCTTGAAGTTGATGCCAGTGTGAACCTCGTGCCCGCTCTTGAACTCCCAGTGACTGTCGAAGTGCAGGAAACCGGTCTCCTGAAAGCCGGAGAAATTCCAGAAGCTGCGGTACGAAACGTGCGGCCGCATTTCTTGAAGCCGGAGAAAATCCGCGGGACGATAGCGATGGAGAATGACCGTTTCGGACTTCCGGAAACCGCGACGACGAAGGAAGCCAACCTCGGGATTGAAGTTTTCGCCTACCTCGTTATAAAATGTTTCCACGATCCACGCTGCGTCGTTGTGGCTGACACCTACGCGAAGGCCATGCTGCCGTTGACCGAAGCCGGGAGTAAATGTTCGCGCGACGAAACCCTGAATGTTCGTGAAGGGGCCAACCCACCAGCGGCCGTCGAGTGCCGCTGTCCGGTTATAATTGTTCGACGAGATTCCGCTCCCCGTCGCCTGCCGGTTCACAAACAACGCTCCAATGGTCGACCGGTCTGCCAATTCCCGGTTCACCCGCGCAGCCGTAAAATTGTTTGCCGGGGTAATGCCTAAGACTTTTTCCGTCTGCATATTCATCAAACCGATTTTCGTGTTGCCCATCTTGCCAGAGAGCCGTGCGCCGCCGGAAATTGGTACGACGATGCCATTTGGCCCGATACCGATGCGGCGACTGAAGAAGAGCTCTACTTCGCCTCCGGCACCCACATCGAAGACACCGGCATTTTCGAGAAAGAACGGACGTTTCTCAGGAAAGAAGAGGTCGAAGCGGTCAAGATTCACCTGCTGCTCATCGACCTCTACTTGAGCAAAGTCGGTGTTGTAGGTAGCGTCAAGCGTCATGCTTGGTTTGATGCTGTACTTCATGTCGAATCCTGCCTCGCCTGTAGAGACAGAGCGAGGGTCTGCGGCTGTTCGCGTCACTTTGCCGAGTGCATAGGGAACGAACTTGAGATTCTGCGGGACCGGAACTTCAATGCCCTGCAGCGTGCCGGCAAGCGAAATTTTATTGAGATTAAATTGACGCGGCAGTTTCACCCAGTACGCCGTCTCTTTTCTTCGGCGGATGTTTCGTTGAATGTTCAAGCCCCATGTCTGTGGGTTGCTCGAGCCGTATCGGAGCGTGCGAAACGGAATGGCAAATTCCGCGCTCCAGCCGAACTCGCCGATCTTTGTGCGCACTTCCCACGACCCGTCCCAGTTCAGGTTGAAGCCGCCCGTCGAGCCACTCCGCATCGCCAGGACACTCAACTCGCCTTCGTTGGTCACTTGCGCGTCGTACTCGATGCCCGCAGGATTTGTTCCGAAGATAAATCCGTTCTGGCCGTCACGGTACGTATCGAGAATCATCTGGATCGCATCCATATCTGCCAACGACGCATCGCGCCGATTTTCCGAAACGATAATCTCCTGCGGGTTACGGTCATAGCAGACGATACCGACATACAGTGTGTCGCGCGTGTAGATAACGCGGACATCCGTTCGCTCCGTCGAGGGCTGGCCTTCATCCGGCGCGGTTTGCCAGAAATCGCCTAGCGGGACAGCATCTTTGTAGGCCGGATCATTCAAAACATCGCCGTCGAGGGCGGGAGATCGCTGAGAACGTACAGCCGTCGCAACGAATGCTGCCGGGGCATTACCATTGCCTGTCGCGCTTTGAGCGATTGCAGACTGTACAGAACAGACCATCAGGCTTATTACGACGATGCAGCGAACAAGAAGTTGTCGATTCATGTTAAACTGTGTGTAATGAGAATCAGTAGAGTTCGGGAGTAAAACTCCCTCACAACAACATATCCCGTTCGGGGTTGACGCAGTCCTGTTGAGAAAACTACTTCTTCACCGTTGGATACTGAATCCCCAACTGTTCCAGGTACGTTTTATACTTCGCAGGGTTGTAGTAGTACTTTTTCATCTCCGGCCGGTATTTTTCCATGATCTTCGTGTTCAACCACGTTGCCGGCTTGTCTTCGGATCGAATGAGCGGTTTGTACTGCTGTTCCTTCGTTTGAACTTCCTTGAAGTACACCCATGCGCTGTCAACAATTGTTTTGTTATACAGAAGATCAAGAAGATTCATCGCCTGGACTTTCGCTCCCGCCACGACACCTTTGTGTGCAATCGGCGTCGCCATTGCAATCGCGTTCAGCCAGTTGTGTCCCGGCAGGTTGGGGATGTTCGACGGATAGCGTAGTGTCACCGTCGGGACAGTCCACGAGACATCGCCGATGTCGTCCGAACCGCCGCCGCGCTTGTCCTCTTCCTTCACCGGCCCATCCAACTTCGCGAGTGCAGTGTCCAAGCCCTTGGGATTTTCTACCCCAGCCTCTTTCTGCACTGCCACTGCGAGCATCTGGTCGGCTTCGCTCCACTGCGGAAGTCCGACGTTCTTGATGTTCTCGTGTGCCATCTCAGCGATGTATTTGTTAAAATGCTGCGGCCACGCTGAACCGAGGATGCGCGTCGAAACGACCTTCGTGTCCGTCATCAGCGCCGCTCCTTGCGCGATTTTCTGAGCGATGTCCCACATCTCCATAATGTGTTTGTAATCGGTCTCGCGGAGATAGTACCAGACGGAGGCTGTCCGCGGCACGACGTTCGGCTGGTCGCCGCCATCGGTAATCACATAGTGCGAGCGCTGCTGAATACGGAGATGCTCGCGGCGAAAATTCCAAGCGATGTCCATCAGCTCGACGGCATCGAGCGCGCTCTTGCCTCGCCACGGCGCTCCGGCACTGTGCGCAGTCTGACCCTGGAAAGCAAACTCGACCGATATCAGGCCATTCCCCTCCCGCGATCCCCACGAGACACCCAAATTGTTGCCAACGTGTGTGAAGATACAGACATCGACGTCTTTGAAATATCCTTCCCGCACAAAATAGGCCTTCGTGCCGACCAGCTCTTCAGCAACGCCCGGCCAGATCTTGAGCGTGCCGGGAATTTTCTCACGCTCCATCATTCTCTTCACTACCAACGCGGCGACAATGTTCACCGCCTGTCCCGAGTTGTGTCCCTCGCCGTGCCCTGGAGCTCCTTCGATGAGCGGACTGTGCCACGCAACTCCCGGTTTCTGCGAAGCCTGTGGGATTCCATCGACGTCCGACCCCAGCGCAATGACCGGCTTGCCCGAGCCCCATGTTGCCATCCATGCCGTCGGGATTCCAGCAATGCCTTCTTCAACCTTGAAGCCGTTTTTCTTCAAGATGTCAGTGAGATACTTCGAAGTTTCTATCTCCTGAAACCCCAACTCGCCAAAGCTGAACACCATGTCGACCATTTCCTGGGTCATCTTCTGCATACTCTCAACTTGCTTTACGGCTTCCGCTTTCAGCGCATCAAGCTTGGCATTTCTCTCTTGCGCGCCCAGCGTTGCGACAAAAGCGAAAGGAAGTAGAACACCCGCGAGGCGGGAACCACGCGCATGAATCAGCATCATATCTCCTCCTTACCGTTGTGGTGGGGTGAAGATTACGACTGTCTCCGAATCACGATGTTGCCGCGAACGAGGTCTTCGAGCAGCGTGCGAAGAAACTCGACCGTCGCCGGATTGCTCATGGTTGCATCGGGAGCGGATTCGAGATTGTAGATCGGATTCTGCAAGACCACGAACGACTTTCCTGTTATGGAGCGACTCGTAGACCGGACGACCGTGTATTCATCCTTCAGACGGTATAACAACAGCAAGAGATCATCGGCGAGGGCGGTCGCTTCGGCGGGCAGTGCCTGATTCAGCCGCCGCAGAAGCTCGCTTGCCGTGTTGATGACATCGTCCACAAGGAAGTGGAAAGAAGATACAAGGAAGGCTGTGCAAAATCAAAACTTTTCTTTGTTGGTTTCGCGGACTTGTGAGTATCCCAGAGTCTATGTATCATTATAAGGAATCGGAAAACACCGACTTCTCAAAAACAAGGAGGCGCGTATGGCAACCGTTCGACGAGTGAGCTATCTGAAAGCAAAGCTGAAGGATAAGCCCGGTGCTCTGTTGAGCATCATGCACGGCCTGAAGAAGAAAAGTCTTGGCTTAGCAGGACTCTGGGGCTTTGCGACCTCGGCTGGAAAGGCCGAGCTGTACGTCGTGGCAAAGAACCCGGCACGAGTAAGAGCACTCTGGCGAGCCTCGCATGTTCTTGCCGGAGAGGGAAAGGGCTTCTGGGTGACGGGAAAAGATACGACCGGCGCTTTGAACAGGAGCCTCGAAGCCCTCGCGAAAGCCCGCGTGAACATCATGGCGATCGATGCGATTGCCGTCGGCGGTCGGTACGGGTCGTTTATCTGGGTGAGTCCGGGGAGTGTGAGGAGGGCAGCAAGGGCGTTGAGAGCGAAGTGACTTGTTAACCTTGCGAGGGTTCGACGTTTCAATCTCATGCGAAAACCTTCGCAAGGTTCCCGCTTATCGTTTCTTTTTCCACAGCTTATTCAGCCGTTCCTTGATCTCTTTCTCCTTTCCAATCTCCGTCGGCTTGTAGTAGACTTTGTCCTTCAGATTATCCGGTAGATACTGTTGCTCGGTGAAGTGCCCGTCAAAATCGTGGCTGTATTTGTATTCCTTTCCGTAACCCAGGTCCTCCATCAACTTGGTGGAAGCGTTGCGGAGATGCAGCGGGACGGGCAAATTGGGGAGATTCCGAACATCCTCCGATGCCTGCTTGATTGCAAGATAGGACGCGTTGCTTTTCGGCGCGGAGGCAAGATAGGCCGCCGTCTGCGCGAGAATCAACTGCGCCTCGGGCATCCCAACGTAATCGATGGCGGTGAAACAGGAGGTCGCCAGCACTAACGCCTGCGGGTCTGCATTACCGATGTCCTCAGATGCTAAGATTACCATGCGACGCGCGATAAACTTCGGTTCTTCTCCTCCATCTAACATTCTCGCAAGCCAGTACACCGCCGCATCGGGATCGCTGCCGCGCATGCTCTTGATGAATGCGGAGATGATGTCGTAGTGCTGCTCACCTTCTTTGTCGTAGAGCGTGTACTTGCGCTGGAATGCTTCCTCGATTTTCTGTTTCGTGATAACAACACTGCCATCCGGTTTGGGTTTTGTAATGCGGAGCGCTGTTTCGATGCCGTTCAAGAGTTTCCGCGCATCGCCCCCGGAGAGCAGCATTAAGAACTCTCGGTCTTCAATAGTCATCGTACGCTTGGAAAGAACCGGGTCTTTGCTGAGCGCGAAGTCGAGGATGTTGTTGAGATCGTCCTTACCCAGCGGCTCCAGCACATACACCGGGCATCGGGAGAGCAGCGGAGAGATGACCTCAAAGGATGGATTCTCCGTGGTGGCACCAATGAGCGTGATAACCCCTTCCTCGACGCTATGCAGCAGGGCGTCCTGCTGCGCTTTGTTGAAGCGGTGAATCTCGTCGATGAACAGCATCGTCCGCTTATTGAGCTGTTTGAAATTCTTCTCTGCCCTGCCCAGAACTTCGCGAACATCCTTGACGCCGGACTCCACGGCGCTGAGCTGATGGAATTCCGCCTTCGTGTGGTAAGCAATTAGCCGCGCGAGCGTTGTCTTGCCAACTCCCGGCGGGCCCCAGAAGATCATCGAGGCCACCTGGTCGTTTTCAATCATCAGCCGCAGTGGCCTGTCTTTGCCGACGAGATGCTGCTGGCCGACGAACTCGTCCAGCGTCGTCGGGCGCGCCCGTTCGGCAAGCGGGGCGTTCGCTGACTTTAAGGGCTGCTTGTGAGGTGGTTCTATCGGAAAAAGTTCGGACATCGTGTCGTTGCAAATTCTTAACTTCGGATGAACGTGAGAAAGAAAAAAACCAACATCGGATTTTTTTCTCCTCCAATGTTGGCCAGAGATCAATAAGTCTTACTACTTTCTACTTACTACTCCTTACTCCCTACTGCTTCCTGCTTTCTGCCCGTTAATCCTTCTTCACCCGATACACCGTCTCCCCTTCTCTCACCATCCCGTGTTTCTCGCGGGCAATCTTTTCGATGGTCTTTCTATCGCCCTGGAGCGCTCTCAGATTCGACTGGAGCTGCTTCGTTTCTTCTTTTCCCGCTTTGACTTTCTCCGTCATCTCCTGCTTCTGCATCTCCAAACGGATGCGCGCAACGATTCCCTTGTTGTCGAATAAAAGATAGAGTAGAAGAATTGCTCCTGCAATCGTCACGATGACGCGGCGCCGCGTCTTGAACAATTTCTTGCCCACACTGCGGACCACGCTGCGCTTGTGCGGTTTTCGATAAAAGTCGCCGTCCATTGCTCACAAAGTACTCCGAAATTCTCGGTTTTGCAACGAGGTCATCGATCGAGGGCGAGGTGTACAATCCGCTCGCACAGCGTCGAGAAGCTCCAGCCTGCCGCAGCAGCGGCTTTCGGCACGAGGCTCGTCCCCGTCATGCCCGGTATGGTGTTTACCTCTAAACAATACGCATCGCCGTCGTCATTCAGCCGAAAGTCGACCCGCCCAAAGCCGGTGCAGCCCAGCGACCGAAATGCCAGCAACGCCTGTTCCGAAATGTACGCGGTGATGTTCTCCGGCAGTCCGGCGGGGCATATGTACTCGGTCATGCCTTTGGTGTACTTGTGCTTGTAGTCGTAGAAGCCGTCTTTGGGACGAATCTCGATCATCGGCAGCACGTCGTTGCCGACAATGGAGACCGTGACCTCCCGGCCCTCGATGTATTTTTCGAGCAGAATGGAATTTGAGTAGAGCTTCGCTTCTTTCACTGCCGCTTCAAGATCCTTGCCGGTGTATTGCACAATGCTCAGCCCGACCGTTGAGCCGCCGTCGTTCGGCTTGACGACAATCGGAGTGCCAATCCGCAAGGCTTCGCCCTGAACCACATCCCACGCGGTATGTTGGTTGAAGAGAAACCAGTCTGGCGTCAATACTCCCACATGTTGAAACATCACCTTCGACATCGCCTTGTCCATCGCCAGCGCGCTTGCTAAGACTCCCGACCCCGTATATTTAATGCCGCGCATGTCGAGCAGCGCTTGGATGGTCCCGTCTTCGCCCCATGTACCGTGGAGCGCGATGAAGACAAGGTCAATGGTATCGAACAACGATGAGTGAACGCATTCGATGAGCGCACGGGGAGAGAGTCTCGCAAGCTCCTCCAGCGACGGCGGAACAGTTGAGACCGATTGCAGGAGAAGATCGTTCGGGTTCGCAGGTTGATTCTTTCCCAACGCCGGGTCAATCGGGACGACTTCGTGCCCCGCCTCGCGCAAGGCATTGACCACTCCACGGCCCGATGCAAACGAGACGTCGCGCTCAACGGAAACGCCACCAAGTAAGACTGCTATTCGCAAGATGGTGAGTGGTTAATTTGTGGGTGGTGAGTCGTGATTATCGGTGATCGGGTAATCGAGCCATTGAGTCATTGAATAAATCTCCCGATGGCCAGATGACCCGATGAAAAATCATTTTCTCTCTGTAACTGCTCAGCGATTTCACCACGCCTGCCCGCCGCTGCGCTCCAGCCCGCTACCCGCCCGACTGAACGACGAGTCGTTCGGGCGGGCGCGTTCTGGCGGGTTGGCAGGCGGGGATGGCACACCGATTGCCACGGATAGTAGATTATCAAATGCGCTTTTTCTTTCACAACTTGCTGGACCAATCACCTTCTGGGTTAGATCTTCAAAACAATTCAATCTTCCTCGCCTTTATCGGTGTTCCTCCGTGTGCCATCGGTGGTCAAAAAACACTTCGTTCTCTCACAGCGCTGAGTAGTTATTTCTCTCTTTCAGAACATCTCGGATAAATTTCTTAATGTCGGCATCGGAAAGCATTTCTTCTTCTGCCGGCTCGCAGGCGATCTTGCTTTCAATGTCTTTCCCGTAGCTTGACTTACTGATTGCGCGTAGCTTTTCTATTTCTGCCGCAGTCAATGGGTGTTCTCCTCCTAACATTCGCGCAACAAATGTAATCTGCGCTGCGTGTTCGACTTTTTCCATTTTGAAGTATGCATCGTCGAGGTCGTTCCCATATGTAACAACGCCATGATTAGAGAGCAGAACGGCATCAGCATTGCTAACATACGGAGCGAGCGCTTCTGCGACTTCTTTTGTTGAAGGCGTTGCGTAAGGAGCCAGCGGAATCGATCCCAGTCCGACAATGACTTCGGGAAACAAACACTCGTTCAACGGAATCCTCGCTGCTGCAAACCCCGTTGCATGCGTCGGATGCGCGTGGACGACGGCCTGCACATCTTGGCGCTGCGTGTAAATAAACAGATGCATATCCAATTCGCTCGACGGCTTGCGGTTGAGCGTCACGGGCGGTCCGTCTGACTTCACTTCGACCAGATCGCTTTCTGTGACCCGGCCTTTGTTGATAGCACTCGGCGTGATCAGGATATTCCCGTTCGGCAGTCTCGCGCTCACATTGCCATCCGTCGCGGTCACAAAGCCCTTGTCCGAGAGCCGATGGCAAACGAACACGAGTTGGCGAGCGATATCGGCACGGGAAAGTTCCATGGTAAATACAGAACGCGCAGGGATAATAGCGAAAAGAGGGGTGAGGAGCAAGGAAATGACCATGGGGAGCCCGATTCGCAATCGGACGCAAAGTCCCGTTGCGAACGAGACTCTACAGTTTGAGGCTTGTTTGAATGTTGGTGGAAATTCCCGCCCCGTCCAGGATTTTTGGAACCATCTCGTACTTCTTGAACGGCGGCATCAGATATGCCCCGGCAATCAAAGTCTTCGCTTGACTTAGGAACGAAACCGTTGAATCAAGGCCAACGTCCGCCGCATGATCGCCGGCCGAGCGGAGCTTCTCGCGAATGTCTTGCGGGATAGCCATACCGGGAATCTCATTGTGCAGAAAGTCCGCGTGCTTGTAGCTTCGCAGCGGGAGGATACCGAGCATCACCGGAATGCGCCATCGGTCGATGCGACTCAGCAGGGCTTCTAACGTTCGCAGATCGTAGATAGGCTGGGTAAAGATAATGTCGACGCCCGCACTGATTTTCTTTTCGAGCTTTTCCATTTCCAGATCGAGGTTATCGGCCATCGCGTTGACGGCGCAGGCGATGAGGAAGGACGTCCGGCCTTCGATCGTGTTGCCCATCAGGTCGCGGCCCTCGTTCATCGACCTGACGGCACGGATCAAGCCGGGCGAATCGATATCGAACACCGACGTCGCCTGCGGGTAATCTCCGATGTTCGTCGGGTCGCCGGTGATGCACAGGATGTTCCGCAACCCCAACGCGTGCGCGCCGAGCAGCTCTGCCTGCAAGCCGATCATGTTCCGGTCGCGCGTGGCAAGATGCGTCATCGCTTCGATGCCCACTTGCTGCTGAATGAGGTACGATAGCGCGATGGAGCTCATCCGCACGCGAGCCCTTGCACCATCGGTCACATTAATGGCATCGATGCCATACCGATGGAGATACCGTGCACCCTCCAGCACCGAAGACATATCAAGCCCGCGCGGGACGTCTAGCTCGACCGTCGTCAAAAATTTCTTTCCGATGTTGCGTGCAAACCGCGAGCGGTCCTTGTCGGCTTCCTCTTCGTGAGTCGACACCAGAACCTTCTCTCGCTGCTGCGTTTTTGCCTTTGGCGATTCCTTGACTTTCAACTCAGGTGGCTGCCCCTTTAAATCACTCAAGACATTCTTGATTGCCCGAATGTGTGCCGGCGTCGACCCACAGCACGCGCCGATCAGCGTTACACCACCTTGCACGAGTTCTTTTGCATATGTTGCGAGGTACTCCGGCGTCGTGTGATAGATCGAGCGACCGTTGAGCAGTGTGGGGATGCCGGCAGCAGGCTGCGCGGACAATACCACACCGTCTTTATACATGGTGCGGATAATGCTGAACATCCGCTGCGGGCCGACGGTGCAGTTCGCTCCAACGACATCGACGCCGCGAGCGAGCAAATGGTCGACGACCTCGATGGGAAACGAGCCGGAGAGGATGGCACCATCCTCGGGGAACGTTTTTTGCGCGACGATGGGAATGTCGGTAACTTCTTTTGCAGCCGTAATCGCCTCGTCCAACTCGCTCAAGCTGACGAAGGTCTCAAGGATCAACAGGTCAGCGCCGGCCTTGACGAGAATCTCGATCTGCTCGCGGAACGCATCGCGCGCTTTGGTCAGCTTCAGCTTGCCGATCGGCTCGAGGAGTTTTCCCGTGGGTCCAACAGAGCCGGCAACATAGACCGAATCTCCCGCTGCGCGCCGGGCTACCTCCACACCATCCCGGTTCATTTCCTTGATCCTGTCCTCAAGGTGGAAATGCGCGAGCCGAAGCCGGTTTGCCGAGAAGGTGTTGGTCTGGATGATCTCTGCGCCCGCTTCAATGTACTCGCGGTGAATCCGCTCGACAATGTCGGGATTCTTGACGTTCTGGATTTCGTGCGGGAGTTCGGGGTACTCGTACAGGTCGAGCAACGTGCCCATTGCGCCATCGCAGAGGATGGGACCCTGTTTGATACGCTGGCGGAAAGGGATTTTTGGGGGCGGGTTCGTCATATGTCATTGCAGGGGCAGAAGACGTTCTGCCTCTTTGTGCTTCAACGGGCAAGCTCGTGGATGCGTTTCACCACCTCTTCCGGCTTCCACTCATTATCTTTGATGACCTGAACGAGCTTTCCTTTCTTATCGATTAGAACCGTGCGGAGGTTGTGGGCGATCAGACCACCTTCATCGTCGTAGAAAGTCAGGTCGAGTCCGTCGCCTAATTGTTGAATCGTCGAAATCTTCTCGACAACAAAATCCCACGTGGAAAAATCGGCACCGTAATTCTGCCCGTATTTCTTCAGGACGTCGGGCGTGTCGTTCTTCGGGTCGAAGCTAATGGACAGGAGATGCCATTTGCCGCGGAGAGCGGGGTCTTTGCCGAGTGTTTTTTGAATACGGCTGAAATAGTCGCTCATGCGTATGCAGAAATCGGGCAGCGGACAGCGCGTGTAAACGAGCGTGAAGGCAAGGACTTTACCGCGGAAATCGCTGAACCGAACGCGCTTACCATCTTGATTGACGAACGAGAAATCGGGCATCGGCTCTCCTTCCTTGAACAGCCGCCGGAAGGCGACTTCATCAGCCGTCAGTGTTTGAGGAGGCTCTGCGGAGTTCATCACGGCGAGCATTTCCAGCCAGCTTTCCGTTCGCGAGACGGCCAGAGTTCCCTCTACCGAATCCCCAACCGCAATGGCTTTCAGCAACTCTGGGTTCTTCACTTTGAACGGCATCGTCATCGCCATCATGTAGTCGGGGATTTCTTCGTGGGCAATGGTGACGCGCATCTTCGCCGTGTCGATGGAAACAACTTCGCCCTTGAGCGGGAAGGTCACGAGATCGACCTTCTTCTCTTCTTTCTTGCTACAGCCAACGACGAGAAGGACCAGTAATCCTGGAATAATTTTCCACATACCTTGATTTCCTCTGAGGCTCATGCTGAAGGTAGGGGGTGAACCTGCCCGCCGCACCAAGAGTTGTGCTTTGGCAGGCGGGACTCCCTCCCAGCGATATCTGTCCATACCCAATACTTCATCATTCTAGTGCCACTTCTAAAAAGTCTTCTTGTATTCAAACAAGGCACAGTGCTCGTTTCCACGACGCAAACCTCTCTCCAAATACAAGATTACTTTGTGGAAACGGCACTAGTTTTTCCTACTTCCCCGACACTAACGCCTCGGCAATCTGTACCGCATTCGTCGCGGCGCCTTTGCGGATGTTATCAGCAACGATCCACAGATTAATTCCACTCTGCAGAGTTTCGTCTTTACGGATACGGCCAACAAACACATCATCTTTTTCTTGTGCAAGGATGGGCATAGGATAAACATTATCCTGTGGAAAATCGAGCACGACAACCCCAGGCGCTTTTTCCAGAACTGCACGAACATTTTCCACCGTGCATTTCTTTTCGAATTCGACGTTGACCGATTCGCAGTGTCCCCCGAGTGTTGGGACGCGAACGGCAGTCGCCGTTACTTTGATTTGCTCCCCCATTATTTTCTTCGTCTCGTTCATAATTTTGAATTCTTCTTTTGAGTACCCGTCGTCGAAGAAAATATCAATGTGTGGCAAGCAATTGAAAGCAATGGGGTGGGGAAATTTCCGCGAACTCGGCTCGCGATGAGCGAGTTCGTCCTGCAACTGATCCACCGCTGCTTTACCCGCGCCTGTCACTGACTGATATGTTGAGACCACGACACGTTTGATTCGGTACAGATCGTGCAGTGGCTTGAGGACCACCACGAGCTGAATGGTCGAGCAGTTCGGGTTTGCGATAATCCCTTTATGTTTAAAAATCTGCCTGCGATTGACTTCGGGGACGACGAGTGGGATGCCTTCATCCATCCGGAACGCGCTGCTGTTGTCGATCACCACAGCGCCGTGCTTGACTGCCGCCGGGGCAAACTCTTTGCTGATCGACGATCCGGCTGAGAAGAGCACAAACTCGATGTGCTTGAAACGAGCAGGCTCCAATGCGTGCACCGTAATCGGCTTGCCGTTAAACGGCACTTCTTTCCCTTTTGACCGCTCGGAGGCCAACAAGACAAGGCGGTTGACCGGAAAGTTTCTTTCTTCCAGAACTTTCACCATCGCACGACCGACAAGGCCGGTCGCACCGACAACGGCAACATCGTAAAGTTTCATACCTCTCCTCTCAGCCTAGATGGTCGAACGTCTCACGCTCTCGAATCACCCGTATCTTATCGCCGTTCACCAGGATTTCCCCCGGTCGAGGACGCGCATTGTAGTTGGAGGTGGTAACAAACGCATATGCACCGGTGGTCATGATCGCCAGTCCATCGCCCGGTTTTACCTTCGAGAGCAGTCGATCGCGGGCAAGGAAATCCCCCGTCTCGCAGATCGGGCCGACAACATCGACCTTCTCGTGTTCGTACGTTTCGATCTTAACGGGAACCACCTGATGATATGCGTTGTAGAGGCTCGGCCGGAGCAGATCGTTCATTCCGGCATCGACGACGACGAATTTCTTTGCACTATTGTCTTTCACGTAGAGTACCTTCGACAGCAAGATGCCGGCGTTTGCCACGATCGAGCGGCCGGGCTCGATCCAGACCGAGCATCCGGTCGGCTCCAGCACGGGCCGCACGGCAGAGACGAAATCTCCGACCGAGAGCATCGCGCCGTTCGTGTTGTTTTCCACGGGCAGCGCTTCGTGGGTGAGCACATTCATATACTGCACGCCAAAGCCGCCGCCAATATCGACGTGCGAGAGAAAGATCTTGTTGTCACGCAGCCTATCGATAAGGCTGACGATGAATGTTGCCGTCGCAACGTACGGCTCGACCTTTGTAATCTGCGAGCCGATGTGCGTGTGGATGCCGATGACTTCCAGTGCGGGCAGACTTGCCGCCATCCGAAACGCTTCGAGTGCGTGGCCGGCATCGATCCCGAACTTATTGTGCTTGAGACCTGTAGAGATGTACGGATGGCTTTCGGCATCGATGTCGGGATTGATCCGGAGCGAGACGCGCGCCTTCAAGTTCAGCCGCAGTGCCGCAAGCGAGAGAAGCTGAATCTCCTGTGTCGATTCGACATTGAACGAGAGCACGTTCTGTTGGAGAGCATATTCGATTTCATCTTCGCGTTTCCCCACACCGGCAAAGACGATTTTTTCCGGCGGGAATCCCGCTTTGAGTGCAAGATGGATTTCTCCGGCAGAGACGGCATCGGCGCCAGCCCCTTCCTGCACCAGCAGTTTGAGAATGGACGGATTAGAGTTCGCCTTCAGCGCATAGCAGATGGTCGTATTCGCACCGCTGACTGCTCCCGCAATCTCCCGAAAATTCTCGATGATTTGGTTTTTGCTGTAGACGTACAACGGCGTACCGAGCTCTTCGATCAATTCGTGGACCGGGATGTCTTCACAATACAATTTGTTGTCTTTGTAGTAGAAATAGTTCACGGTTGTTATCAGTCCAACCAATCGATCAACTGTTGATAGGGAAGAAGAATCTGGTGAACGACAGACAGCACCACGTTCTGCACCGCCTCGAGTCCCATCAGCAACACAATAAGCACAATACCGGCAAAGCCGATCTTCCGGTACTGCTCGGCAACGCCGGACGGCAACAGCGAGGCGAGCACGTGCGAGCCATCCAGCGGGGGCACGGGGATCAAGTTAAACACGGCAAGGTAAATGTTCAGTGAGATACCAACCAGCATCATGTCGCTGAAGAACAATGCCGTACGTTGTCCCGCTCCCTCCGGCATCGCATCCAGAGGGACGAACCGGGAAACAACCACATAGCCCAGAGCACAGGCCAACGCCACAACCAGATTCGAAACCGGGCCGACGATGGAGACCAGGATGTCATCCCGACGGGCCTGCCGAAAATTCGCCGGATTCACAGGTACGGGTTTTGCCCAGGCGATAAACACCGTCCCTGCGGTAAGATAGGTTGCCAGCGGCACGAGAATCGACCCGACCAGATCGATATGGGGTATCGGGTTTAGGGTGATCCTGCCGAGATCTTTGGCCGTGGTGTCCCCTAACTGCAACGCCATCAGACCATGCGCTACTTCATGCACAATGACGGAAAACAGAAGAATCGGAATGATGGCCAACTGTTCCAACAGAAACTCCGCCTGTGAAAAGAAAAGCTCCCGAAAACCGCCACGCCGCGACGGACTCTGGGAGCTCGTTCGCCTCTGGTACGAAACAGTTCTGATGTCCCTATGTAGCGAAAAAAGTCCTGAAACTCAAGGACGAAACGGACGTGAGCCGCTTGCGCGTTTCACCGGAACGAAAACAAGAAAGGCGATTCATGCTGAATCGCCCTGAGGACCTTTGATGGTGTGTCCGAACCTGTCAGAAATTCTTGTTGACAAGGAGAGATTCCGATCCTCCGATCTTTGCACCGGTAAACGGGTCGCGTTGCACGGGGTCCTGGAATTTCACTGGACCATAGTTGTCAGCGAAGTAGACGTACTGTAGCAACTCAACTGAAAGACCGCCAAGGCTGGTGAGGCTTTTGACGGCAAGTTTGTACGCCTGGAATGTTCCGAGAGGAGTGACGACAGACTCTTTCGGAAAAATCGTCGCCTTCACCCTAACGGTGAGCGGAATTCCTAAGACGAAGGCGACGAATTGTCCGGCGTCGTACTCAGTATTGAGGCCTGAGGACCGCTTGAACAGCGTAATCCAGTCTCCGTAGTAAACCAGCAAATTGCCATTATCGACAGCGTAGTACGTCGTATCCACCGAGGACACGCCCCCCGTAGGTGTATAGACTGAATCGACGACTAAATATCCTGTTTTCCCCAAAATGCTGAGCGTGCTTCGTACAGAGGTGACCTCTCGATGGACGGTGGCGGAAATCTTCTGGCTGTTGAGCGTGTCAAGCGAATAGCCTTCAAAGACCCAAATCCTTCCGGAGGCGAACGGAAAAAGATTCTTCTCGGGAATGAGCTCTGTCTCCCCCGACGAATCGAGAGGGTTTTCGTTCTTGGTACAACCTCCCTGCAGGAAACAGAAGAGTGCCGCTGCAACGAGAAGATGACGATTCCGGAATTGTCCCCCCATGTACGTAGAAACTCCTATTCAATGAGAAAACGAGCTGGATGATGGTAAGAAAATCTCCTCCCGAAATCAAGGAAAAGCCCTGCTCCTGGATTCCTGCCGAACGTTCTCGGCATTCTCAGGCTCGCGGGTGGAATGTGCGGTGTACTTCTTTGAGATACTCGCGATCGATGTGTGTATAGATCTGTGTGGTGGAAATATCGGAATGACCCAGCATCTCTTGCACCACGCGTAAATCTGCCCCACCCTCCAGCAGGTGCGTTGCAAAGGAGTGACGAAACGTATGCGGATGAATATCGCGCCGGATGCCTGCAGCCCGCGCGTACTTTGCCACCATTTCCCAAACGGCCGCGCGGGATAATTTCCCGCCACGGGCATTCAAAAACAAAAAGTCCTGCGATCGGTGAGCTTTTGTGAGATGAAGACGCGTTTCCCGCTGGTAACGCGTGACCCACTCGCGGGCAGATTTTCCTATGGGAACCAACCTTTCTTTAGAGCCTTTTCCGAAGACCAGAATCAATTCTTCGTCGAAAAGCAGATTGGATTGTTTGAGGTTGACAAGCTCCGTAACGCGCACCCCCGTTGCGTAGAGCACTTCGAGAATCGCGCGGTCGCGAATGCCCAACGGCTTCCGTACATCGGGTTGTTCAAGAATGGTGTTGACTTCGGCGATAGACAGGACATCGGGGAGCGCTTTCGAACGTTTGGGAGGCTCGAGGTTCTGCGTCGGGTCGTCCTCAGTCCAATCCTCGCTCAGCAGAAAACGGTGAAACCCGCGCACGGCGGAAAACATGCGGGCGATGCTCTTCGGTGAAAGCCCCGCTCTGCTCAGAGACCGTATAAATTTGCCGACGTGGTCTTCCGTGACCTTCGCGGCAGAGGAAAGATGGTGTTCATCGAGAAATGCGCAATAACGCTTAAGGTCGGAGCCGTAAGAGGTAAAGGTGTTTTGCGAGACGTTTTTTTCGAGACGAAGGAAATTCAAGTACGTCGCCAACTGGCGTCCCAGCGGGGTTTTCTTGACCGCCTCTTTTCCAAATGATGGAACGGCTCGCTTCATACGGTGTGTCGAACTGTTACGAGACTGCGGTTTTTTTTGAGAGACGGCTCAGCAATCCGCCGATGATCAGTGTGGCTGCAACGCCGATCATGATGTACCAGGTCCATGCCACGAGCTTCAGCGAGATGACGGTGACCATGATAAAGATCCCGCCGACAAATCCGGCGAGCGCGTCTTCCTGCGTTGCGCGTTTTACCAGTACTCCGAGCAGAAATGTACCGAGCAATCCCCCGTAGGTGAACGAGGAGATACTGAGCGCAAGCTCGACGACGGTCTGCGTCGTTTCCATGAAAAATACCGCCGAGCCAATGAGCAGCACGGCCCAGAGGAGCGTGACGCCGCGAGCCACGCGAAGTTCGTGCTCCGGAGTCATTGTTGCCCGTGTCAGCGGCTTGTACAAATCGAGTACGGTAGACGACGCCATCGAGCTCATCGAGCCGGCAAGCGTCGAGAGCGCCGCTGCGAGCAGGCCGGCAATGATCAGCCCCGATAGTCCCGGTGGCAATCCTTCGATGATGAACTTAGGAAAAATTTCATCTGCACGCATGACGCCCAACTTGTTCAGGCTTGCGCCGTCGTAATGACCGTATAGCAATAAGCCAACGGTCAGGAAGATCGCAAATTGAATCACGATGATGACGCCGCTGCCGATGAGCGCTTTCCGGGCGGCTGCAAGAGATTTTGTCGCCAGCACGCGCTGAACGATGAGCTGATCCGTGCCGTGCGACGCCATCGAGAGAAACGCCCCGCCCAACACTCCGGAAACAAGCGAGTACGGCTTCTGGAAAAAGTCGCCGCTGAAATCCAGGTTGAATACTTGAAACTTCCCCGCCTCGGACGCCAACGCGGTGATCCCCGACCAGCCTCCCGCCGAGCCTGAAACGAGGACAATCCCGGCCAAGAACGCTCCGCCAAGGTACACCACCATCTGTACAGCATCGACCCAGATTACGCCCCGCACGCCGCCGGCAAAGGTATACACGAAGGCGACTGCTGCAAGAATCGAGATGGCGAGAGCGTAATCGATGTTCAGGATGAGCTTGAGCGGGATGGCCGTCGCAAAGAGCCGCACGCCGTCTGCTGCAATACGTGTGAAGAGAAACGTGATGGAAGCGAACTGCCGTGTCTTTGCACCGAAGCGCAACTCAAGAAACGCGTAGGCGGTCGAGAGTTCTCCGGAGAAGTACGCGGGAAGGAACAGCGCGCTCACGGCGATGCGGCCGATCAGGTAGCCGATCGTCACTTGGAGGAAATTCAGATTCGTGAGGTAGGCAAGGCCCGGAATGCTGATGAAGGTAAGCGTGCTGGTCTCTGCGGCGACGATAGCAAAGCAGACGATCCACCACGGTATTTCGTCTTTTCCGAGAAAGTACTCTTGTGCAGACCGAGGTTGGCCGCCGCGCAGAATGCCGAACAATGCAACGCCCACCAGATATACCGCGACGATGATGTAATCGAACGTTGTAAACCCCATCAGAGGATTCTCCGCGTGGGGCGACGGGGAGGACTAGAGTGGATGAGACGGCGAACTGCTCGTGCAGGTCGCCTAGCGCAGGGCTTTTGCAAGGGAGTCGTGGATGCTGAACGCTCGGTCGAGGCGAGAGATTCTGATCAGAGAAAGGACCTTCTTTTGCAGGCCAACGAGTTTCACGATGCCGCCGTTTTCACGCATCTTGCGCTCTGCGATCAACAGGGCGCTCAACCCACTGCTGTCGCAAAACTCCACATCGCTGAGGTCGACCACGAGATTCTTTGTTTGGGAATTGCACAGGATCAGGAACTCTCCCTTGAGCTCGGGGGAAACACTGGCATCGAGTTTCCGCTCTTTGATTTTGAGCACTACCGCAGAGCCGTTCTTCTTCGTTTCAAATTTCATGGTCGTAAACCTCCCCGCCTAAAACATCTGGAGACATTCCATCAAGCTGGTGTAGGCCGCTTCGAAGTTATTGTGACGTGATTGAACCTGGAAATTGTAAAAGGTATCGGCGTAGGGCCCTTTGAACCCGACACGAATGCGTGCATCCGATGCGCGACACAAGTAGGCATTCGGTAATGCGACTTCGAGGTTCAAGTCTACTGCTACGTCGAATGTACTCTTTTTCACCTTCCGTGTCAACTCTCCGCGCGGAAGAAACCAGGTATTGATATCGGACGGCGTGAACGTGAGCAGGTGAATGTGACGGTCGAACGCAAGCAGGGTCGTCGCATCAACGCGACCGACGACGACAACATTGCCCGGTGAGAAGCGCTTCACAAAGTATTCCACGACTTTCCGAACCGCCGCTGCATCGTGCGAAGACTCCGGCAACAGCAAGAGCGCACGACGAGCACTGGAAACTGCCCCGGTCCAGCGAATAGCCTGCTCCGGAACAGAACGGAAACGAAGCTGTGAAAACGACAATCCTATCTTGTAGCGAAGTTGTTCAAACATCGGTCGTTATCTAAGTTCTTTGCTGTTCAGAAGTTAGGTAATGCCCGCAGCCTTTGCATGCAGCAGAGTATGCATTGACGCCGGTTATCTCTCGCCTAACAATGTAAGAAATTCCCGCTCGTCAATGGTGCGAACGCCCAGCTTTTTCGCCTTCTCGAGCTTCGAACCGGCCTTTTCCCCCGCTATCACATAATCGGAATTTTTGCTCACGCCGGAGCTGACGGTCCCCCCTTGTGCTTCAATTCTTCCCTTTGCTTCTTCTCGCGTCATCGATGCGAGGCTACCGGTCAGCACGAACGTTTTGCCAAAGAGCGGGGAAGTTTTTGCCGCCCGAGAGATCTTTTCCTCCGTTTGTACCCCGGCCTTCTTCAGCCGTTCTACAATCGCCCGGTTGTGCCTATCCCGGAAGAATTCGACAACGCTTTCCGCGATCTGCGGGCCGATGCCTTGAACCTGTTCCAGCTCTTCTTTTGAAGCGCGCATCACCTTGTCGAGAGAAAGAAAATGTTTGACGATCAACTGCGCGATGCCGGAGCCGACATGGCGAATGCCGAGCGCAAAGAGCACGCGCGCAAACGGCTTCTTCTTGCTCTCCTCGGTCGCATCAAGGAGGTTCTGCACACTCTTTTCACCCCACCGCTCCAGCTCCGACAGTTTGCTTTTCTTCTTCTGCAGATCGTAGAGGTCCGCATAGTTGTGGACGAACTCCAAACTCACCAATTGCTCGACGATTGCTTCGCCCAACCCTTCGATGTCCATCGCGCCGCGGTGGGCAAAATGGCCGATGCGCGCCCGTACTTGCGCAGGGCATTCGGTGTTGTTGCAGTAATAGTTTGCCTCGCCCTCCGGCCGCGAAATGGTGGAGCCACATTCCGGGCAGGAGCGTGGCATTTGAAACGGTTTCGTGCCAGACTTACGTTTCTCCTTCACCACTCCGCTGACCTTCGGGATGACATCTCCGCCCTTCTCCACGACCACGGTGTCGCCAACGCGAATATCCAGCTCTTTGATGTAATCTTCGTTATGGAGCGTCGCACGGGAAACCGTTGACCCGCCGACGAAGACAGGCTCCAACTCGGCAACCGGTGTAATGGTGCCAACCCTTCCCACCTGGAGGACGATGTCCTTCAGCACCGTCTCTTTTTGACGGGCGGTAAACTTAAAGGCAATGGCCCAGCGGGGACTTTTTGCCGTCGAACCGAGGAGGTTCTGTTGCCGTAGCGAATCGACTTTGACCACCACGCCATCGATATCATACGGTAAGTCGTCTCTGCGTTCCTCCCATTCTTTCCAGTAGTCGATTACCTGTTCAATGGTATTGCACTGCCGGGCATGTTCATTGACCGGAAATCCCAACTCTTTGAGAAGTTTAAGGTTCTCATAATGGCCGGTCGATGTGATGTTCTCCATGCGGAGATAGTAGGCAAAGAACTTGAGCGGGCGCTGGGCGACGATCTTTGAGTCCTGGAGCTTCAGCGTGCCCGCCGACGAATTGCGTGGGTTGACAAAAACTTTTTCGCCTGCCAATTCCCGTTGCTCGTTCATCTTTTGAAAATCGTCCCGCGTCATGAACACTTCGCCGCGCACTTCAATATCCTCCAATCCCTTCGCGTTCTTCAGGAGCCGGAGGGGGATGGAGTGGATTGTTTTCAGGTTTTGTGTGATGTCGTCGCCCTGGGTTCCATCGCCGCGGGTTGCGCCGCGCACAAAGAGACCCTCGTTATAAACGAGACTGACGGCGACGCCGTCGAATTTTAGCTCACAGACATACCGGAAGGGTTCTTTGCCGAGCAGCGAGCGCACTCGACGGTCGAACTCCCGCACCTCCTCTTCGTTGTAGGTGTTCGAGAGACTCCGCATTGGCACTGCGTGAGTAACGGTGGGGAACTCCTTCGTCGGCTCCCCACCCACGCGCTGAGAAGGAGAATCCGGGGCCAACAGACCGGGGTACTCTCGCTCCAGGTCGATCAATTCCTGCATCAATCTGTCGTACTGCTCGTCGGAAATAACCGGCTCGGCAAGGACGTAGTACCGGTAGTCGTGGTCACGGAGTTTTTCGCGGAGAGCCTCAACGCGCTTGCGAACGGCGGGGGGGGCTTGCTTCGTTGTCATGAAGGGAGTCTACAGTTTCATCGCCGTCTCTGCGTCGATGATGGCGTTACGCACAACAGCGCCGCGCTTTCCCAGCACACCGACTTCTTTGCCGTTCAACCGAAACGTGGCTCCACCGGCATTGCCGAGCGTAATGGCAAATTGCTCCCTTGCAATCCAGGCACGATGATAGTTCGGGGGGAAAAGATATTCGGCTGTTTGTTTTCCATCGATCACCACCGTCATCCAGAGCGAATCGATGGTTGTCATTTCCAGGCGCAGACTGTCCGGCCTCGCGACGGCAAGCGGCGTTGCCGATTGACGCACAGGCTGGCTTCGCACTGCCGCTGCCTCAGACTCCTTCACGGCCCTGTCGAAGGAGACTTCCTCCGGCGCGTTTGACGCTGTGTCGCTGGAGCCGGCAGAAAGGAGCAGGACCACCACCACAAGAAGGACCGCGCCAACCAGCGGCAGCATATTGCGTTGCGCAAGCTGCAGAAGTTCGACCTTCTTCTGATGATGCTTGAGTACGATGGAGGGTTGTTGCTGCTCGTCTGCCGGGGGAGGAGGGACAGGCCGAGTTTGGTTGACCGCATCGTCATACTGGCGGCGGACATCGGCGGGGCTCAACTCAATCGCTTGCGCGTACTCGCGGAGGAATGCGCGGACGTACGGCTCCGGCAGGACAGAAAAGCGACCTTCTTCGATCGCTTCCAAGAACTTGATATTGATGCGCGTCGCCGCCGACACCTGCATCAGAGAAATCTGTTTTGCCTGGCGATGCTTTTTGAGTTCTTCGCCGAAGAGTTGGAACGCATTCATAGGATCCTAACCGCGCGGGAAATACGAGAAGTATCTGCTGGCAACGACATGGTAGCGATTATTTCTTCCAGTTGCAAGACTGGCACGCCGGAAGATGCGGAGAAGTGTCGCGTGCCGGTCGGTTAGTTCTGTTTCTTATCGAGGACGGAGCGGAGCGTTCGGGAAAGTTCCTCCATCTGGTACGGCTTTTCAAGAAATCCATCAACTGCTTCACGTAACGGCAACGATTCCATACTCTTCGTGCCGTAGCCCGTGGAAATGACGACACGAACCGCGGGGTCTATCTCCTTCAGTTTGTGAAATGTCTCCTTCCCGCTCATCTCCGGCATGTTGATATCCAGAACAACGAGGTCAAAACGTTTCTTTCGGCGATACAGCGAGAGAGCGCGCTGACCGCTGTTCACCACCGTCACTTTATATCCCAGGTCTTTCAACATTCCACTGATGACTTCACTCACCGGTTCTTCATCATCCACAACGAGAACTTTCTCGTCGCCGCGCAAGAGTCGGTGTTGTTTGGCTGCACGTTTGATACTTTCCAGGTCGGTCAGCAGCGGGAAAAAGAGCGTAAATTCAGAGCCTTCCCCCGGTTCGCTCTGTATGGTAATGAATCCGTTGTGGGAATTCACCACTCCATAAACCACCGAAAGACCGAGTCCGGTCCCTTTGCCCTGGTCTTTCGTGGTAAAGAACGGCTCGAAAATCCGCCGCTGCGTCGCCCGGTCCATCCCCGTGCCCGTATCGGCAATCGAAATGCTGACATACTTGCCAGACTTGGTCTCTCCCAAGTCCCGCTGAGACTCCTTATCAAAATCCACCACCTTGCATTCCACTGCAATGGTGCCGCCTTCTACCATGGCGTCGCGGGCATTAATCAACAGGTTCAATATCGCTTGTTGAATCTGACCGTCGTCGCCGTTAATGATATGGAGCTCCGAAGCTAACTGCTCTTCGATGGTGATCGTCTTGTCGATGCTGCGTTCGAAGAGTTGCAGGGTCTCGCGGACAATATCATTGAGAATGACCGGCCTGAACTGCACGTTGCTCTTGCGCGCGAAGGTCAGGAGCTGGCGCGTCAACCCCGCGCCGCGTTTGGCCGCGGTTTCGATGATATCGACAAACCGGAACCAGGCGTCGTTGCGCTTGAGCTTGCGCTTCATGATGGCCGTGGAACCGAGGATGGAGGTGAGGATATTGTTGAAGTCGTGCGCAACACCGCCTGCCAGATTGCCGATGCTGTCGATGCGCTGCGCGTGGAAGATCTTCTCTTCGAGCTGCTTCTTCTCGGTAATGTCGCGGGCAACAGCGCGCATCAGCACCGGTTTCCCGGATTCATCGAAAATGATCGAGGTATTCACGCTGACGTCGATGAGCTCCCCCACCTTCGTTACCACCTGCTCCTCGACACCCTTCATTTCCTGCTTTCTCTCAAAGATATTCTTCAACAAGCGATTCGCCTCCGGATGGTAGGCTGGCGGATAGAGTTTCAGGATCGACTGCCCGACTAATTCCTCTTTCCGGTAGCCGAGACGATTCGCTTCGGTCTGGTTGCAGCTTACAATGATACTATCCCGATTGACGATGTGGTACATGTCCGGTGAATGTTCGAAGAGGTCCATGTAGCGCTCTTCAGATTTCCGGAGCCGCTCGATCAGCCCGACGTTTTCCAGCGCGACGCCAATCTGGTTGGCAAATGCGCTCATCAGCTCGAGCTGCTTCTTATCGAACACTTCCCGGTCATTGCTGGCCACGACGATCACACCCTGGAAAGCGTCTTTCATCAGGATGGGAACTGAGGCCCAGGCAGCTATATCCGGGTAGAGCCACGGTGAACTCGAATTCTTCTTTGGACGCTTCGGTCGCACCTGAATGCGCGGCGTTCGTGCCCACTGCAGGGTTTTTTCTTCAGCGCCGGAGTCCGGTTCAATGATGTAGAATTCCGTCCCTCCCGTCTGCTGCGAAGCCTTCAACACGAGCTTTCCTCCCTCGACGTGATAGACCCACCCGTATTCAATATCAAGCAGCTGGCTGACCTCCCGCAGGGCGTCCTGCAGAAGATAATTAATCTCCGTCGCCCGGTTGACCGTTTCCGCCAACGTTTTGAGCGACAGTAATTCCTGCTTCTGTTCTTCCAACTGGCGTCCGTACCTCAGCGTGAAGAATACGATCAAGAAGCCGAAGATACCGACGGTCGTCACACTGACGAAATCCCACCAGTCGAGCGCATAGCCGCTGAAGACGCGCACGAAAATGATCGTGACCATGGCGACAACAACGGCTGTCGAGGCCACGATTTGGGCTTGCTCTACCGGACCGAGCGTTGCACGGACTTGCCGGAATTTTCGAAGGCTGAACTTCATAGGTATGGTGAGTAGTCGGCAGAAGAAAAGTAGCCACCGCGTTCCACAATTGCAAGCCTGCCGGACGATACGGAAATTGGCGAGGAAATCGCCGTCGACCGAGTATGATTATTTCGGGAGGTATTTTTCCAGGGCCAAAAACATATCCTGTTCATCGACCGGTTTTGTGATATAATCGACGGCGCCGAGGTCACGGGCAATGCGCTTGGCATGGAAATCGTCGATCGCGGACAGGAAGACGACGGGTGTGGAAGCCATAGCGGGATTTTTTTTAATGCGGTCGAGAAAATCGAATCCGTTCATGTCGGGCATGCGGACATCGGAGAGGATGAGATCCGGTTTGAACTGCGTAAGAGCGGCCAGGGCCTCGGCGGCATTCATCACCGTCTTCACCCCGTAGCCCTTGCTCTGCAGTACCATGGAGATGGTGCTGAGCCATGCGGGCTCATCATCGACGACGAGGATTTGTTGCTGACGTTTCAACGAACGATCGCTCCTTTCAAAAGAACCGGCTGCCAAACATACGAAGCCGAATGCTGGAAAGCAACATGAAGTTCATGTTACTCACGCGCTCTTGTTATCCTTCGCCGTGCCAGGCGGGCGTAGGCCGCATTATTCTCGTACCCGATAAAGTGCCGGCCTGACTGCAGCGCAGCGATACACGTCGTTCCGCTGCCGACGAACGGGTCGAGCACCACATCGCCCTCAAAGCTGTAGAGTTGAATCAGTCTGCGCGGCAGCTCGAGAGGAAACGGCGCCGGATGCCCGACGCGCCTCGCGGACTGTGCCGGAAATGTCCACACACTCTTCGTCAACTCCAGAAAATCATTGCGGCTGATCGTGCTGTTCCGCTCTCTGCCGTTACGGGAAAAATCCCCTTTGGAAAAAACCAAGATGTACTCGTGCACGTCGCGCAATGTCGGGTTCGACGCGGATTTCCAACTGCCCCATGCTGTCGATGGGCCGGCGCTGGAGCCTTTGTTCCAGATGATCTCCCCGCGCATCGAAAATTCCAGCTCCACCATATCCTGCGCGAGATAAGCGTGCAGTGGAATGTAGGGCTTCCGGCCGACGTTGGCAACGTTGATGCACGCGCGGCCTCCGTGCACAAGCACACGATGAGTTTCCTTCAACACCCGCTTCAACAACACGCGATATTCTCCAAGCGTCAGATTTCTGTCGTACTCTTTTGAAACGTTGTAGGGCGGCGAGGTGATCATGAGATGGACGCTGTTGTTCGGCAATTCGCTCATCGACTCGCTGCTCTTGCAGAAAATGCGGTCGAGCAGAGCGGGGGGAACAGGATGCTCAACACCATCCGGCCTCTGCTCGTTCCGAATGTCTTTGTACAAACGGCTATCATAAAAACGCGATGCGTCGTGACTGATGCGGCCTGATGTGCCGAAAGGCGATGTCCGCGTTCCCTTTGACGCCGGCTTTTTCATGAGCGTTGAACTCCTTCCGGCCGTTCGGTTTCCAACTGCTGGTGGAGCCAGCCGGATAGGTCCTTCAAGCTCTCTTCGCTGATCTGGTGAGCAATGGGATACTCCCTATACGTGAGGTTTGCGTTAGCTTTGGTGAGGAGCTCGCTGGCTCTGCGTCCAAACTGAATCGGAATCACGGGATCATCGATGCCATGCGCAACAAAGAAGCTCGTGTCCTTCAATCCGTTCCAGGCAAATGTGAGAGATGTGTTTTCCGGAATATACCCGCTGTGCGCGACGACGCCGGCAACTTCGCGCGGCTTCGTGAGCGAAATGGCGTACGACATGACCGTACCCATACTGAAGCCCAGAAAGAACATCTTCTGGGGGTCAACCGGGTAGTGCTGCTTCACATCGGCCAAGAGTTGAACGATACGGTCGTAGCTTTCCGCAAACTGTTGGGGATGCGGACTGCCGACTTCCAGGATGTCATACCACGTCCACCCGCCGTACGGAAACTGAAAGGGGGCGCGTGCGCTGACGACCAGCACCCGAGGGTCGAGGTAGGGAGCGAGGCCGGCCAGGTCGCCCATGTGGGCGCCGAAGCCGTGGAGCATGATGATCAGGGGGTAGTGCTCCTCCGGGCGATAGCCGTCCGGATGGACGGTCAGGTACAGTAGGC
>CAYJSZ010000020.1:4946-28629 GCA_964372545.1 uncultured Ignavibacteriaceae bacterium | reverse complement strand
GCACCTACATCGGGTCGATGCCGGGGAAGATCGTTCAATCGATGAAGCGTGCAGGCGTCGTGAATCCGGTCATGCTGATGGACGAGGTGGACAAGATGAGCATGGACTTCCGCGGTGACCCCTCGGCGGCGTTACTTGAAGTGCTCGACCCCGAGCAGAACAGCACCTTCAACGACCATTATCTTGACGTCGATTACGACCTTTCAAAGGTGCTCTTTATTACGACAGCTAACGTGCGGTATAACATCCCCCTACCGCTGCAGGACCGCATGGAGATCATCGAGCTGCCGGGCTATTTGGACCACGACAAGAAAGAGATCGCCAAGCGCCATATCATCCCCAAGCAGTTGAAGGAACACGGGCTTGAGGACAAAGGCGTCGAGCTCGAGGAAAAGGCAATCTACAAGATCATCAATGAATACACCCGCGAAGCGGGCGTGAGAAACTTGGAGCGCGAGATCGCCTCTGTCTGTCGCAAGGTCGCGAAGGATATCGTGCTGGAAAAACACGGTAATGGCTCTACGAAGAAGAAAGTCGGAAAGGCGTTTGTGGTAAGAGAGACAGGCATTGAGCGCTATTTGGGCGTACCAAAGTTCCGTAAGAAAGCAGCAGACCGCGAGCGGCGCGTCGGCTCTGTTACGGGGTTGGCGTGGACGAGCGTGGGCGGCGACATTCTGAACGTCGACGTTACCATCATGCGCGGGTCAGAACGGTTGACGCTCACGGGCCAGCTTGGCGATGTGATGAAAGAATCCGCGCAGGCGGCGTTGAGTTACATCCGTTCCAACGCGAAGAAATTAGGCGTTCCGATTGATTTCTACAAGGGCAAAGAGATCCATATTCACTTGCCGGAAGGGTCCATTCCCAAAGATGGGCCGTCGGCGGGTGTCACCATGGCGCTGGCAATCGTTTCGGCGGCAAGCGGTAAAGCTGCACGCAACGACGTCGCGATGACCGGCGAGATTACTCTCCGCGGCAACGTCCTGCCGATCGGAGGGCTGAACGAGAAACTCCTCGCTGCGCAGCGGAGCGGCGTTAAGACCGTGTTGATCCCGAAAGAGAATGTGAAAGACCTTGCCGAAATTCCCGAGAAGGTCAAGCAAGGACTCAAGATTATTCCGGTGGAGACGATCGAAGAGGCGATGAAGCTGGTGTTCGGCGGCAAAAGCAAAAAGGGATAGTGAATTTTGATAGGAGGAGTAGTATCTTTTTGAAGGGACGAAGAAGTCGTGAGCCAAACGTTTGGTGATATTAAATTGATTTCGAACGGCAAGCGGGTTGAGAAAAAACTACTCGTAGATACAGGGGCAACGTATTCGTGGATTAAGGCATCCGATCTTAAGAGATTAGGCATAAAACCAGCACGGGTACAGGAGTTTGAAACGATCGAAGGAAAAGTTATTCAGAAGAGAATAGGTGAGGTAGTGATAGAGTGTTTGGGAAATAAAGTCCATACAGTTGTCGTGTTCGCCGGAAGGCATGACGCAGAGGTTCTCGGTCTCCATGCACTTGAGGGATTAGCGCTCGAGGTAGACCCCGTAAATCAAAAGCTCAAGAAATCAAAAGTACTGAAAGCGCTGTAATACCCATTTCCTTTTGATTTATTGGGGCTGGATAAACCGAGCTGAAATCCAGTCGTAGTCTTCTTCACCACAAATTTGTCTTTGACTTTGTAATTTTTCCTTTTTAATTGTCTGCATGACCTACCAGGTTACCGCCCGCAAGTGGCGGCCGATGGTGTTTGAGGACGTCGTCGGTCAATCCCACGTTACCAGCACGCTTGTCAACGCGATCAAAACAAATCGTGTTGCCCACGCGTACATCTTTAGCGGTCAGCGTGGGTGCGGGAAGACCACGACTGCGCGCATTCTCGCCAAGGCGCTGAACTGCCTCTCACCCAGAGGCACCAATCCCGACAACACATGCGAGGTCTGTCTCGAAATCACCGATGGCCGCAGCCTCGACGTGATCGAGATCGACGGCGCCTCCAACCGCGGCGTAGAAGAGATCAGGAACCTGCGTGAATCTGTTCGCTACACGCCCTCGCGGGGCAAACATAAAATTTACGTCATCGACGAAGTTCACATGCTGACGAAGGAGGCGTTCAACGCACTTCTGAAGACACTCGAAGAACCTCCGCTGCACGTCCTCTTTATTTTCGCCACGACGGAGGTCCACAAAGTCCCCGCCACCATTCTCTCACGTTGCCAGCGGTTTGATTTCCGGCGCATTCCCATCGATGAAATCATCGCGCGGTTAAAGTTTATCGCCAGCGAGGAAAAGGTGTCCATCGACGACGATGCCCTGCTGATTATCGCGAAAAAGGGAGACGGCTCGCTGCGGGACGCCCAGAGCATCTTCGATCAGGTGCGCGCATTCTGTGGCAACACCATCAGCACGCAGGATGTGCAAAAAGTCCTCAATGTTGTCGACCTCGATATTTTCTTCCGCGTCACCGACCTCATCAAGGCGAAAGATGTCCGCGGCGGCTTTGACCTGGTCGATGAGATCGTCCGCAATGGCTACGATTTGCGCGAGTTCCTCGTCGGCCTCGGTGAGCATTTTCGCAATCTCTTGATCGTTTCCACGACGCAGTCTACTCAACTGGTGGAAACCTCGGAACCGCACAAGAAGCGCTATCAGGCGGAATCAGCGCACTTTTCTGAGAACGACCTCCTGCGGTTTATTAAACTCACGCTGGATCTCGAAAACTCGCTTCGCTGGTCATCGCAGCCGCGCTTCAAGTTAGAAGCAGGTCTCTTGCAGATGATCAAGATGCAAAGCGCGGTTCGCGTTGAAGAGCTGCTGCGGCAAATCGACGACCTCAAAAAAAAACTTAATGGACCCGTGCTTCCTTTCCAATCCTCTGGCCCGGCGGGGGTAAAGCAAGAAGAGGTCAAAGTAGTGGGAACGGTCAGCGCGGGCATGCTCAACCCGGCGTCGGTTGTGCCCGCATCGGTGGTTCCCGAAGTATTCAAGATGGGCGCTATAAGAGCAACCCAGGCAACAAACACAACGGTAACTCCTTCTCCCCGCCAGTTTTCGGGCAACAATCTTGTGAGGGATTCAGCAGGACTTCCCCAGTATGTTTCCACCGTTTCCGCTTCCGCACAGCCGGAGTCATTCCATGTTGTTTCTGCCGAAGAAGCCTACAGCTCGTGGCAGCAATGGGTGATGGAAGTCCAGAGCGAGCGTATAGGGGTCGGTGCCGCGCTGGGAATCAGCTCGATTCTGGACGTGAACGGCGGTGCGCTGCGGATCGCCTGCCCGGACGATTATCATCTCTCCTCACTCAAGAGGAACAAGGAATTCCTCACGGAGTCGTTTCACAAAGTCACCGGCCGTCGTATCCGCATCGAGCCAGTGCTTCACGCAAGACCGCACACACAGTCGACCGACAGAAGCTCGTCAACTCCACAGACCGCAAGCACGCCGTCCGGCAGCGGATCATCTCACGAACATCCCCTGATCAAAGCATTGCGGCAAGAACTCGGCGCCGAGCCGGTTGAATAACATCTCCAATTACCAAGGTACACCATGAGCAAGAAACTTTCGTTTCTCATCACGACTGTTGCACTATTCTTGACACAGGTTGGATGTTCGCAACAACGCCAGGTCGGCAGAATGTCGGACGAGGAGCTGACGGCGTACGCCCGCGAAGTGCAAAGCCGCGTGATCACCATCGATACCCACGACGACATTTCATTCGAGTTCGCGACGGAAAAAGACGACCCGGGGAATCCGGAAAACAGAAGGCAGGTTACGCTTCCGAAGATGCGGCAGGGCGGGCTGAACGTCGGTTTCTTTGTTGTCTACGTCGGTCAGGGTGAGCGAACGCCGGAAGGCAACGAAGGCGCGTACAAGCAAGCGATCACGAAGTTCGAAGCGATTCATCGCATGACGGAACAGATGTACCCCGGCCAGATCGAGCTTGCCTACACGGCGGACGATGTGCTGCGCATCCACAGGAGCGGCAAGCTCGTTGCGTGCATCGGCATCGAGAACGGCTGGCCGGTCGGAAAAGATCTGGCGAAGCTTAAGGAATTCCATGAACGGGGTGGACGGTACATCACGCTCGCCCACAACGGCCACAACGACATTTGCGACTCTGCCAACCCGCGGCAGGGCGAGCCGGAAGCCGAGCATAACGGCGTCAGCGAGTTCGGCAAACAGGCGATCGCGGAGATGAACAGGCTCGGCATCATGGTCGATATTTCTCATATCTCCAAAAAGTCGGCGTTAGATGCATTGAGGCTCACCAAAGCGCCGGTGATCGCGTCGCACTCGGGCGCGCGGGCAATGAACGACCATGTGCGGAATTTAGACGATGAAACTTTACTGGAGCTGAAGAAAAACGGCGGCGTCATTCAATGCGTAGCGCTGCGGGATTTTATCAAGGCGCGCACTCCTTCTCCGGAGCGACAACAGGCATTGGCGGCATTACGCAAAGAGTTTGGGCTTCCCGAGCAGGGCGGATTTGGTGCACTGGGGCGGCTGATGGAATCGTGGTCGGAAGAGCAGCGGGCGAAATACCGGCAGCGGATGCAGGAGATGAACATGAAGCACCCGCTTCCGCCGGTGACGGTTGTCGATTTTGTAAACCACATCGACCATGTGGTGAAGCTCATTGGCATCGACCACGCCGGCATCAGCTCCGACTTTGACGGCGGCGGCGGTGTGGACGGCTGGGATAACGCGGCCGAGACGTTGAGCGTGACGAAGGAACTTCTGCGAAGAGGATACACCGAGGACGACATCAGAAAGATGTGGGGCGGGAATTTGCTGAGAGTCTGGCGCGAGGTTGAGCGGGTAGCGGCGACCCTTCAGAGGACAAGCTCGAAGTAGAATGCTGTTCAACGCAGATATTCACCGGAGCTCATTCTAACATCGTCTCGACAAACCCCTCGCTCCGCGGTTTCATCTTGTTCTTCATGATGATGCGCGCACAGGCATTCCACCGAAGGATCGCCTCATCGTTGCCCGCCGGACGCAGTCGTTCCGCTTTTTCAAATTGCTCCATTGCTTCCTGCAGCCATTCGTACGCATCGAACTTCGCTCCCGGCGTGCCTTTGTTCAGGATCGCTTTTGCCTGCCGCTCAAGGATAATCCCCGCATAGTACGCTCGTTTGTAGTCGTTCTCCAGGCGCGGCAGCAGACTCCTCGCCTCTTCCGGAGCCATGCCATTGCCAAACTGATCCGTTCGCGCCAGCAGCAACATCACGAGCGCTTTCTGGTTGTTTGGGTCGACCTCCAGCACATCCAGACAGATACTCTCCGCTTCTCTCGGTTCATTCAGCAGCCGGTACTTGTCGGCTTTTTCCAGTGCCGCCGCAATGCCTTCTTTGGAAAGGCGCTTGAGTGTAAACATAACAACCTCCGGATTTGATGGCTTGTAGAGCGAAATGTCATTTCGCTTTACATTGGTATTCAGTTCAAATTTTCCACAGTGCATAAGCAGTTAGCGCAGTTACAACGATAGCGGTTCCGTAGCAGAGGACCGCGATCAATTCGTTCAGATGTTTGAGCTGGAGCCCATCGTAGAGCGTAAAGCGAAACCGGTGCGCCCAATGGAACAGTGAAAGGGAGATCAAACCAAACAGGAAAAGACGCGCGGCAACACTCTGCACAAGAGCCAACAGATGGTCGTACGGCGGCAACCGAACCCATCCAAGGGGAACTGCAATGCCGAAGAGGAAGAGCAGCGCGGGGATGCAGAGGGCAGAGACGACGCCGCCCGCACCGAAGAGCGCCCACCAGAATGGCTCAATGGTTCGTTTCATGGTGGTAAGAGAATAATGAATATCGAATCCCGAACACTAAACGATGAAGTTCGGAGTTCAATATTCCTTGTTCGTTATTTAACGAAGTATGACCCACACAAGCAAAGCCGAAACGGCAATCCACCCGAAGAAATTTCCCGCAACAATAAGGGCGTCCGGAATGCGAATCTTCCCGACACGAATCACCATCGCCCTCGGAGCAAGATTGAACCATGTAATACTATGAAAGAGAACAAAAAGGAGGCCGATGAAATGCAACACCAGCGAGAACGTTGTTTGCAGCCATGTCAGGAATAATCCGTACGCTTCGGGCCCCGAGGACAGTGCTCGAACAAAAAGAAGCAGCTCAACGGCAAACAGGGCAACGAAGACGCTCGTCAGCTCGCGCGCAATAAACCGCACGTGGATCCATCGACCCACCCACCAGAAGATCGGGGTGCGATCGCGATACGCGTTCGGGTGATACTTGGAATAGGCGGTATCGCGGTTCATCGATTTCCCCACGGTAGCAATAATGACTTCCACCATTCAAACGCCGTAGTTGCCTTGTAACGCTGAATCGCGCCGGCCGGGTCAACGCTTTTTGGGCAGACAACACTGCACTCGCCGACGAACGTGCATTCGTAGATGCCATCGTCTTGTTGAAGAATCTCCATCCGTTGTTTCTTCCCCTGGTCGCGATTGTCTAAGTTGTACCGTTGTGCAAGCGCGATGACGGCCGGGCCTACGAAGCCCGGTTCAAGTCCAACAATCGGACAGGCGGCATAGCATAACATACAATTAATGCACATGCTGTACTGTTTGTAGTCGTTGAGCTGGTCGGGCGTCTGGAGGTATTCCCCCTCCGAAAGAGGCTTCTCTTCTTCCCGAACAATCCACGGCTTCACGCGTTTCAGCTTGTCCATGAAGTCGTCCATGTCGATGACGAGGTCGCGAACGATCGGGAAGTTTTCAAGCGGCGACACCCTGATCGGTCCGGGCGCATACTTCTCCAAGAACGTAGCGCATGTGAGCACCGGCGTACCGTTGACCATCATCCCGCAGCTACCGCAGACACCCATGCGGCACGACCAGCGGAACGAGAGGCTTCCATCGAGGTTATCTTTGATGTAATTCAACGCGTCAAGAATGACCCAGTCTTTCCGGAGCGAAACCTCATAGCTTTGGTACGACGGCTTCGATTCCGTCTCCGGCCGGTAGCGCAGAAC
This sequence comes from uncultured Ignavibacteriaceae bacterium, assembly GCA_964372545.1. Classification (GTDB taxonomy): domain Bacteria; phylum Bacteroidota; class Ignavibacteria; order UBA10030; family UBA10030; genus CAYJSZ01. The sequence continues at coordinate 21,641 of CAYJSZ010000020.1, read as the reverse complement.
TTCTAACGTGATGGCGGTTTGCATAGCGTTTTCAATGGAACGATAGGGTGATGAATTAGTGGAACAGTTGAATATTGGAGATCCATTATTCCATCACTCCATCACTCCATTCTTATTCATCTCCCATACACATGCTCTCCCGGAGGCCAGCGAGTAATTATTACTTTGGCCAAGTTATCTTCCTCCCGTAATGTAATTCTCAAGCTGCTTAATCACGAATTCCTGCTCAGAGATAAAAGCCTTCACGACATCCCCGATCGAAATGACACCAACCAACTGCTCACCTTCAAGAACTGGCAAGTGGCGAATACGCTTATTCGTCATCAACGCCATGCATTCTTCAATAGAATGGTTAGGACGAACATACAGCACTTGTTCGGTCATGATTTCCTTCACCGGTATTTCTTTGGAAGATTTTCCCATCAGGATTACCTTCCTCGCGTAATCCCGCTCGGAAAAAATGCCCACAAGCTTTCCCTGTTCAACCACAAGTACTGCGCCGAGGTTCTTGTCAGCCATCAGTTTCAACGCATCATAGACCAAGGTATCAGGTGAAACCGACCAGACCTGATTTCCTTTTCCTTGTAATATATGATATACGGTAATCATATTTTAACTCCTCTTTGTTGTCTTTGCACCTATGACTTCATTGCGGCAAAAAGTTTATTAAGGCTTTCTTTCGCGTCGCCAAAAAGCATCATGCATTTCGGGTTGTAGTAGAGCTCATTCTCCACGCCGGCAAAGCCCGGGCGCAGGCTGCGCTTGAGCACAATGATCGCCTTGGCTCGATCAACCTCCAGAATCGGCATACCATAGAGTGGGCTGCTCTTGTTGCTGTGCGCCGCCGGGTTGGTGACGTCGTTAGCCCCGACCACGAGGGCGATGTCCGCTTCACCGAAGTATGGGTTGATCTGCTCCATTCCGTACAACTGATCGTAAGGAACATTCGCTTCAGCGAGCAGAACATTCATGTGCCCGGGCATTCGGCCTGCAACCGGATGAATTGCGTATTTGACATCAATACCCTGCTTCGTCAGCAACTTCGCCAGTTCCGCGACACCATGCTGGGCTTGGGCGACGGCCATGCCGTAACCTGGAACGATGATAACAGACCGAGCGCTCTCGAAAAGAGAAGGCATCTCCTCTGGCTGAATGCTTCTGGTAGTTCCTTTTGCATCTCCCATTGCAATTTGAGTATCCTCCTTTGCAACCTTGCCGAACGCACCAAAGAGAACATTGATTGCAGAGCGATTCATCGCCCGGCACATCAGGAGCGAAAGAAGAAAGCCAGAAGTTCCATCGAGCGAGCCGGTGATGATCTGGATTTTGTTCATCAACACAAAGCCCATCGATGCATCGGCGAGACCGCCGTAAGAATTGAGCAGTGCGATGACTACCGGCATGTCCGCTGCCCCGATGGGAATGACCAACAGAAGCCCGAAAACGAACGCCAGACCGACCATGAGGTAAAACACCGACCCCATCGTTGGCATGAAGACCAGGGAGACGAGGCTTCCTATGATGATTGCGAGCAAGCTAAGATTGAATACATTTTGTCCCTTGTACGTGATGGGATGTCCTGGCAATAGTCCCTGGAGTTTCGCGGCCGCCATCAGGCTTCCGGTAAATGTCAAACCGCCAACGACCACCTCGAAGCCGAGAGGCGTCATCACCGCAGCGCTCAGTTCGCCGTGGTGGCGGAAGTATTCTGAAACTCCTACCAAACAGGCTGCCAAAGCCCCAAGCGAATGCGAAAGAGCTGTCCGTTGCGGGACAGCCGTCATCGGTATTCGCAGCCCCATCGTACCTCCGATGGCGGAGCCAATGACGACGCCAACGACGATCCATTTGTAGGTAACGATTTCGTGGTGGAACAGCGTGCCGACGACAGCCATCAGCATACCGAACTCAGCCGCAAACATGCCCCTCCGTGCATACTTGGGCGAGCTCAGGCCCTTGAGACCCAGGATGAACAAAGCAGCCGACAGAATGTAGAAATACATCAACGCCTGCGTGGGCAGAACATCAAGAAAGAAATGTGTCGTATCTTTTCTAAGCTCCTCAGACCAATAGAGAAGTACCAGCGAGCCGACGACGAGCACCGGTATGCCGAGCAGCAATTTTGGATCGAATTGAATCGACTTGCGCTGGGCAGTTTGGTCTTTTGTTGTCTTGAACATTCTCAGCATCCGGTCGGTAATGAGAAAACCGCCGACCACGTTTGTTGTCGAACAGGTGACCGCGATGAATCCAAGCGCTGTGCTGAAGGGGCCGTAATCAGCCCCAGCTACCACGAGTGAACCGACCAACGATATACCCGCAATTGCATTGGTGGCGGACATCAGCGGTGTGTGCAGTAACGGTGGCACACGCGTGATTATATGATAGCCGAGGAAGCCGGCCAGCATGAAGATGTAGAGACCTATTTCAAGCTCACTCGTCATTGGATTTCACATCCTCCTCTCATTGATTGAAGGGGCCAACGCAGGCAGGCCCAGCAATTCACGAACCTGCGCGTTCGTAACTTCTCCCTTATGAGTGAGAAGAGTATCTCGAATGATTTGATCTTCTAAGTTTAGTTGTAGCTCGCCATCCTTCACAAGGTTCAGGAGAAAGGCGGTGACATTTTTCGCATACATTTGGCTCGCGTGGTAAGGAACTGTGGATGGGAGATTGACCGGGCCTAAAATGGAGACACCGTGCACTTCGATTGCTTCTCCTGGCCGAGTCAGCTCACAGTTTCCTCCCGTTTCTGCAGCCAGGTCTAAGATTACTGATCCAGGATGCATTCCCGCAACCATTTCTCGCGTGACCAGTATTGGAGCTTTTTTGCCCGGGATCGCTGCTGTCGTGATGACCGCATCGCTGTCTGCTACGACTCGTTTCATCATCTCTCTCTGGCGCCGGTAAAACTCCTCGCCCATAGCTTTAGCGTATCCGCTCGTTGCCTCAGCCTCTTTTGTTTCTAACTCAAGTTCAACGAACTTTGCACCCAAGCTTTCTACCTGTTCTTTGACTGCCGGCCGAACATCATAGCACTGCACCACCGCGCCAAGACGGCGGAACGTTGCGATAGCTTGGAGACCGGCGACGCCCGCGCCTATCACAAATACGCGTGCGGGAGTAATGGTACCTGCAGCAGTGATCATCATGGGACACATTTTCTTCAGAGCATTGGCTGCAAGCAGAACAGCTTTGTAGCCCGCCACGGTTGCCATCGACGTCAGGGCGTCCATCGGCTGTGCACGGCTGATGCGGGGGAGTAGTTCTAAGGCAAAGGATGTTACACCTCTTGCTGCTAGCTTCTGAACAGCTTGAGGAGTCGCAAACGGGTTGAGCAATCCGATCATAACTTGGCTGGAACGTGCCAACCCTAAGTCCGCATGGACTGTCTGAGTATCACTATCGAAACCATGGACTCGCATGATTACATCGGCCGCGGAAAAAAGGTTGTTCCGATCCTCTGCAAGGCGCGCCCCTTGTTCCTCGTACTGGTGGTCAGGAAATCCCGCTTTCTCACCCGCCCCCCGCTCTACAAGAACCTCAAGCCCGGACTTCGTTAAAGCAGGTACAACCGCCGGCACCAAGGCGACGCGCTGCTCGTTCGGATAGGATTCGATTGGAACGCCAATAATCATTCTCTGATCCTATATATTTGGAGTAGCGGAACAATGGAGTAGTGGAACAGTCGTACCCATCATTCCTCTATTCCAACACTCCCCAATTGCGTCATCTTCCATAGACGCGCTCCCCCGGCGGCCAGCGAGTAATCGTCACTGGTGCGTATTCAATCTTTGGAGAATCGTTCTCTACCCGGTACGCCAGACTATGTGCGAGATAATTCTGATCGTCGCGCTTGGGGTAATCGCTGCGCTGGTGAGAGCCGCGCGATTCTTTTCTCTTCAATGCCGACTGAATAATCGATTCTGCGACGTCGAGCATGTATGAAAGCTCGATAGCCGAAATCAGCTCGGTGTTGAACGTAAACGTCCTGTCTGACAGCGCAATGTTCTTGAATCGCTCCTGTAGCCCGTGGATGACCTCCTCAGATTCCTTGAGAGAGGCTTCCGTGCGATAAATTCCTGCGCCTTCTTCCATCGTCTGGTGCATCTCTTTTCTGATCGCGGCAATGCGTTCGCTGCGCTTTCCATTCCCGTAAAACTGTCGCTCGATCCGTTTTCCTTCCTCGGTCGTCAGGGCAGCGATGGAGGAGCTGAACGACGTTTGTTCCGACGCAAAACGTGCCGCCGCCATGCCGGCGCGCGCGCCGAAAACCAGGCACTCCGTCAACGAGTTTGACCCAAGCCGGTTCGCGCCGTTAATACTGACACACGCGCACTCGCCCGCGGCGTAGAGGCCCGTTAACCGCGTTGCCCCGTGAATATTCGTGTCGATCCCGCCCATCATGTAATGAACCACTGGCCGTACAGGGATCATTTCTTTGATGGGGTCGATGTTCTCGTACTTTAAACACAGCTCCCGCACAAAGGGAATCTTCGTGTTGATGAGTTCTTCTCCGAGATGTCGGAGGTCGAGATGGACATAATCCCCGTAAGGGCCTTTCAGTGTACGTCCTTTTTCCATCTCTTTCACGAAAGCTTGTGAAAGTCGATCGCGAGGACCTAACTCCATCGAACGTAAAACAGGTTTGGGTTCCGGTTTTCCGAGGTCATAATCCTGCAAATAGCGGTAGCCGTCTTTGTTGAGCATGTACCCGCCTTCCGAGCGTGCGGCTTCGGTAATGAGAATGCCGGTAAAAGGAAGTCCGGTGGGATGGTACTGCACGAACTCCATATCCTTCAGCGGAACGCCGGCACGATACGCGAGCGACATGCCGTCGCCGTTCTTGATGTTGGCATTCGTGGTGAACGGAAAGACTCGACCGCATCCGCCCGTGCAGATGATAACGGCTTTCGCAAGGATCGCTTCAATCTTGCCTGTTGTTAGTTCGATCGCAGCAACGCCCTGGCAGCGTCCATCGTCGACGAGAAGCTTGGTGACGAACCACTCATCGTAGCGGCGGATCTGGTCGTACTTCAGCGTGGTTTGAAAGAGCGAATGCAGCATGTGGAAGCCGGTCTTGTCGGCGGCGAACCAGGTGCGCTCGATCTTCATACCGCCGAACGGGCGCACGGCGATTTTGCCGTCATCCTGACGGCTCCACGGGCACCCCCAGTGCTCGAGGCGTAGGAGTTCTTCCGGGGCTTCTTTCACGAAGGTTTCAACGGCATCCTGGTCGCTCATCCAGTCGCCGCCGGAGATAGTATCGTAGGCGTGAAGGTCGAGGTTGTCGCTCGCTTTGATGACCGCGGCAGCGCCGCCCTCCGCGGAAACGGTGTGGCTGCGCATCGGGTAAACTTTGGAGATGACGGCAACGTCAAGGCGTGCGTTGGTCTCGACAGCGGCAATGGCAGCGCGCAATCCGGCGCCGCCACCGCCGATGATCAACACATCGTGCTCATTTGGTCCGTAACGCGACATGAGAAACTCGACAAGCCAGTGAACGACCCGTGAACTTCACATCATCACAAGCGAGAAGTCAGGACGAAGTAGTGTGTGAAGAGAATTTGCCCGCGATTCAGCGATACAGGCTGTAAAGTTAGGGAGTTCGTCTACAAAATCAAGGAAATTCTTTGAATTCCAACATACAACGCGTGGCTTGCTTGTCAGAAGCTTTTCTTGTAATTTAAATCAAAAGAAAGGAGTCAACCCGAAGGAGCACTTGTTAGAGAATTGTACATTGTCGTCGTTCGAACAAACATTCTCTCTAACACTTCTGCGTAAGCCGAATTCAGCCGAGGTTAGAGCGAATTCGGTTTTTCATTTTCTGGAGGAAGGTGTGGGAAAGATTCGATGGTTTGTGGTGAGCTGTATTCTGAGCTCGTCGGTTTTCGACCAGAGCATAGGCCAGAGCATAGGAAAGTACGCGGGCGAGTTTATGGCGATCGGGGTCGGCGGGCGCGCGTTGGGGCTTGGCGGCGCGCACACGGCGCTGGTGAGCGATGCGACCGCGGGATACTGGAACCCCTCCGCGCTGGCACGGCTGAATTACCCGGAGGCCATCCTGATGCACGACGAGCGGTTCGGGAACCTGATCAACTACGACGTTGTAACGGTCGCCCTCCCGTACGGCACGGATGCGAGCGTTGGCATTAGCATTTTACGGCTCGGCGTCGACGGCATCCCGGATACGCGCAACGCGTGGCTCGACGCGAACGGCAATCGGGTGTTCGACGATAACAACCGACCCGACTATGATAAAGTAACGTACTTCAATTCTGCCGATTGGGCGCTTTACCTAAGCTACGCCAAGCAAGCGGCACCGGACTTGTTCTATGGCGCCAACGTCAAACTCATCCGCCGCGAGCTTGCCGACCACTCGGCAACCGGCATCGGGTTTGACGTGGGGATTTTGTACTCACCGTTCACCGATTTCTTTCTTGGAATTAACGCGCAGGATATTACCACGACGTTCGTTTCGTGGAGCACCGGTAGAAATGAACTGATCACCCCGACTCTTAAACTCGGGAGCGCGTACTTCATCGACCTGTTCAACGGTCGTTTTACCCCCGCGTTCGACGTCGATATTCGCTTTGAGAATCGCCGCCTTGCAACAACGGCAAACCTCGGCCCGGTGAGCTTGGATCCACATATCGGGTTGGAGTTCGATTATAAAAAGCTCGTTGCTCTACGTGCCGGCTACAGCGACATCAAGCAGGTAACATTCGGGGCAGGTGTGCACCTGAACAAGTTAGATGTGGATTACTCGTACGCGCAGTTTGGTGCCGCCAACGACCTCGGCAATACCCATCGCATCTCAATTCGCTTCGTTCTTCAGAGCGAGCAGTACGCAAGAACGGGCGTCCAATAGCACGATGTCCGACTTCTCGCCTTGATCAGGCCAAGTAAGTCAGGCCGGACGTTGCCGCTAACCAACCCACCGAAAGCTGCAATCCATCATTTCCCTGCTGCACAAATTCTCTTTCCCCGATGTGTAACAGCAGCTCCTAAGCACAACAGGTCGCCGCGCAGCTTCTTGAAATTGTGCGATACGGTTTCTCAGTGTGCGCGGGAGGCGGTCGATGCGCGCTCGGGCAAGCTAAGCCAGAAGAGGATTTTGTCCCACCGCGTAGACTTTACACGCATCTAACCTTGCCATCTCGATAGAAAACTGAGCAAGGTCACAGCCGCCTTTAGCACAAACGGAATCCTGTATTGCTCGCTTGTTAGCGCGTAGGGGCGAGAGAAACGCTCTGGTCCGCCGTATGTTGTCGGAGATGGAAATGAAGGCGAGGAGGTCGTCTATCCGCCGAAATCGTTGATGCGAAAGCTGATTGAGGATATCCATAAAAGCAGATGAGCCGAAGATGGTAAAATCTTCGGCTCACGAGAATACAGAACTGTGCAGGAAAGTTATTTCGTTGTCATGACAAACACGCCGTTCCAATCGTCACCCGGCGGATTGAGTTGATACAGCGATGCCCGCTGCGCATAGACCTCGGCAACGTAGCAGGTCGGGTCGAGTTGGAATGTCTGGTTCATGTAAGCAATGGCCTCTTCCCAATTGCGCGAGCGGTAGAGCTTTAAGCCCTCTTGATACATCTCCAATGCTTCCTTCTGTTCCGCCGTCAGCTGTACATCAGCCATCCCGAGGAGCTCAAACACTTTAATCGGCTCGGTTTTCCCCTTCACCTGAATAAGGTCGAGCTCCCGCACTGCGACTTTGCCGTTAACATGGTTGTGCGTGAACTCGCTGATCATGATCTTCGAGTTGTATTGTTTGTTTGCGCCCTCCAGGCGGGAGGCGAGGTTCACGCTGTCGCCGATGATCGTGTAGTCGAAGCGGTCTTTGCCGCCCATGTTGCCGACGATCATCCAGCCGGTATTCAGGCCGCAGCGGACTTCAAGCTCCGGCTTTCCCCGTTTCTTCCAGACGGGCCGCATTTCGCTCAACCGCTTTTGCATTTCGAGAGCAGCCTGGCATGCACGAAGCGCATGGTCTTTTTGCGTTATCGGAGCGCCCCAGAATGCCATGATCGCATCGCCTTCATACTTATCCAGCGTCCCCCCATGCTTGATGACGATATTCGTCATGTCGTCCAGGTACTCGTTCAGGAGCTGAACGAGCGCCTCGGGTGTCAACGCCTCCGACATGGTCGTAAAGCTCGCGATGTCTGAGAAGAACGCCGTGAGCTCGCGTTTGTCGCCGCCGAGCGCCGCCTTCTCGGGGTTCGCGACGAGCTCGTTGACGACTGCCGGGCTAATGTAATGGCTGAAGACGTTCTTAATCATCGCCTTCTGCTGCCGCTCGGACAAGTACTGGTAGACAATCGTGCCGATGTACGAGAAGACCACGGCAAACGAAGGATTGACGATATTGATATAGGAACTGCCGTTCGTGAACGCCAACAACGAGAACTGGAAAATGCCGAAGACCAGCGCCAGCGCAATGACCACGCCGAGGATCTCGATTACCCACACGAAGCGGAACTTGATCTTTTTGAATTGGAGCAAGCCGGTAAACGACACTAAACTCAGAAGAAGAATGAACCCGACCTCCACTTCGACATCGGCACGCGTAATATGAGACCCATCGATCACATTCTGAACGGCCGTTGCGTGGATTTCGACGCCGTGCATGATGAACGTCCCATCCGGATTGACCATCGGCGTTGAATGATAGTCTCGCTCTTCCGGCATCTTTGATCCGATGAGAACGATTTTGTCCTTGAAGAGGGACATGGTTCCCTCGTCGAACTGGTCGATGGACTCGCCGATCTCGATCTCGTCGTTCGTCTGGAACGATGAATCGTCAATCACTTGCTGAAACGGAACGTAGCGGAAGGTCTCGACGGGACCGTAATAGTTCAGCAAGAACGAACGGGAGGTGTACCGGGGAATGGAGCGATCTTTGAGCACAAACGAGTTGCCTTGAAGGCTGACGGTGCTCATCGGGGGCAAGCCGTAGTAGCGCGCGAGGGCGGCAAACCCGAATGTCGGAACAAGGTTCTCGCCCACGAGGTACATCGGGGTGTAAGTGCGGACGACGTCGTCCCGGTCTTTCACGACGTTCACAATGCCGATCTGCTTTGTGATATCGTTGAACACGTTGCCGAACGTTTCATCCGTGGACCGGATGGAGTAGAGACCGCCAGCGCCCTCCTCCGGCTTGTTGGCGCCTAAAATCACATTGTTGTACTTTTGGAGCACCACGCGCATCGCGGAGTCGCCGGCACTCTGCGAGGTGAAGGTAAGATCGAACGCAATGACCCGCGCACCCGCACGGTTCAGATTTTCAATCAGGTGAGCGTAATACCATCGCGGGAATGGAAACTTCTCCGGCATGGCTTTCAAATCGTTGTTGTCGATCCCCACGATGACCACATTCCCCTCATTCCGGATCTTCTCACGTAGCTCCTGGCCCCGCCGTTCATGCCGTTTCTGGTAGCGGTAGTCCGTCGTCAATAATTCTACATCTTTCAAGATTTTAACTTCAAAGAGCCAATCTTGTGTGAGGAGAAGAACCAGGACGCCGATGCCCAGCCCGATTCCCAGCCTGGTCAAGAGAGAGAGAAGCTTTTTGTTATCGCTGGCCATGGGTGAATTTTCTAGAAATAGAACCGGTACACAAAGCTTCCGATGCTGTCGTCTTTTGCTCCGCCGTTTTGGATGTAATCGAAGAGGGCTTCTAAACTATGGCGGTTGGGGAAGTTATACCCAATGCCGCCCCGAATGGTGGTTCGGGAAAAAGCGCCGAGCGTGGGGCTTGCCACAGCCGTGAGCTGGAGCCGCTCATCGAACAGTTTGTAGAGAAGACCAACCGTCGCCGTAGAGAAATTGAATTCGGTGGTTGTCAGCGTGCTATCGACTCCCGTCGTGCGGAATAATTGGTTCTGGTTCTTGTTGTTACTGAGCACGTACCCCACAGTGCTCGTGAGCGGGAAGCTAAACAGTGTAGTCAGAGAAGCCTGAACGCTGAGATTGTCCTGTCCACGCTTGAAGATCGTATTGTCTTTTCGGCTCGATGAGTAGACGCTGAGAATGAGGGATTGACGCGCGCCCGCCGTAAAATCATAGTTAACCGAAGCGAAGAAACGCGAGGTCTGGTTATCGATGGCTTTCACCAGCGTTGACGTAAAGGGGCGCGTGGTGGTAGCGTTGCTCGTTTGGTCGTTCATGCCGTAGCCCACGGAGAAGGTGGGGAGATTGGCGCCGGGAAGCACGGTTAAGAGCGTGTTGAGATTGTTGAATGTTGTTGTTCCGGTCTTGTTTTTCGCGGTATTGTCATTCCGTGTTTCGTACGTTATGTTCAAGAACACGCGGTTGGAAAACATCCGGATGCGGTCGGAAAAGAGAAGGCCCTCGACGTCGGTTTGCAGAAATTCGTTCCCGAACGACTTGTACGCCGCGCCGCGGCGGAACGTGCTCGCTTGCAGGTAATTGTTGAAGTAATTCAGCGTGAGGCCGGCCTCGTACGCCACGCCCGGAAGGCCGTCGCCGACGGGGTTTGTCGGGGTTAGATTACCGTTGATGGTAATGAAGCTCTCGGCGAACTTGCCCAAATCCTCGATGTCTTTCCCCGTCTTCGGGTCGCGCGCTTTCAGTGAGTCATAGTTCGCCTGCGTAAAGCTCCCCCCGCTGATGTCGGTGTTGGTGATGCTCACGGAGGCTTGAGACTCGAATTTAATGCGCTGGTCATCGAAAGCGAGCATCAGGTCGGTCCCCGCAACAAGGTTCTCTTGCGGGGAAAGGCCGTATTTGATCGACCCGACGTCGTCCTTCGCTTTCAAATAAGTAAACCCCAACTGGAAATTCTCGCCCGAGCCGAAGCTTGGACGAACAGCAAGAAAGTCGCGTGAAAATGTCCCCGGCTGAAAAATCTCATATGTGAGGCCGCTTTTTAACCGGGAATTTGCCGGGCGTGTGCCAGCGAGCGAGGCGCTACTGAATGTTGTGTCACGCAAGCGGAGACCATCGACGTTGCGCTCGGTTTGACCGAAGGAGACGTCAACGTTGAAAAATCCCAAGGCAAGGTTGCCCGTCACCCCACGAACTCGTTTCCCGCTGACCATGTACGACGGGAAGCGGGGATACGCGTCGCCCACCTGCAAGCGCAGGAAGCCGACGTCGCCGCTCAAGAGATAGCGGTTCTGCGGCTGACGGGTATCCTTCTCCTGATTGTCGATGTGTGTCATGAGATTAAAATTCAGCGCCCGGTACGTCCCGTTCATACGAAGGTCGCCGCGAATATAGGTCGTTGTGGAATCCAGAAGACCGATCTGCTCATTGCGAATCTCGAACTGTCCATCCGCAATGGCCTGCAGCCGGGCCTGTTCTTCCTGAATCGCGGTGGCGGTGGAAAGGCCGAAACTCGACTCTACCGTGTGGTACTCCTGCCCTTTCGTATCGACCAGTTGAACCCGAACGAAGTGTATGCCGAGGCTGAGCGGCCGGCCGAAGTTCCGTGGTGAATACAACAACACGTCGTCGGAGAACACGGCGTCTTTGGATACATCGACACCGTCAAGGTAGATACGCGTCGCCTGTCGGTTCACGTCGTCGCTTGCATAGTACAGCGACACCGCGATCACTAATTCCTCCACCGCCACCCGCTCGCCGGATTCCGGGCTGAGGATGCGAACCTCCTGGTCCTTCGGGTTCGCCGCTTGTACGGAAACTTTCTGGGGATTAGCCTCGGCGTTCTCCAAGGGATAGGTTTCGACGTTGTTCCCCTCCATGCGCACCTCGATGAAGTATTCAATTTGAGGAGGGGTTACGACTTCGGCAGGAAGGGTTGCCGTTGCAGTTCGTCCGGACATCAACATTTCCAATTCCCGGAATTCACTTTCTCCAAACGCACGATACTTCAGGAGTATTCGGTTGATGCCGGTGGTCCGCGCCAGCTCCACTCCAACCGCGAGGGCTTGCTTCTCCACGGCCTGTGGGATGTTCACCCGCGTGACCACGGGGCTTACTTGTGCAAGCGTCAAGGAGAGAGAAACAACGATGGAAAACAGAACGAGAAGAACGCGGGAACATTTCATAGCGGTCCTCTGAATTGAGAGTGAGAGATGAATGTTAAATACGACTGGATGACGCTCACGCGAAAACACAAACGGCGGGTTAGTGCTTACCCGCCGCCAATGTAGGAAAAGTAGGTATAGGAGTCAAGTAAAGAGAATGATGCCTTACCGCAGAGAAACCGGCCACCTACCAGATAAGAATAATCTTCTTTCCGTCCGATCCCTGAATTTCTAATCGGTTTTTGGGCGTCGGCGTCGGTTGACTTTCGCCCGCCCGCTCTTCATCTTCAGGCGTGATGGTGGTCGATGACTGTAACAGTTCCTCCGGTGTAGACTCCCGAACAGAGAGTTGGCCTTGCACCGTTGAAATACCGGTCTGGTTGTTGCCGACATCTTGAGATTGGTTGCTCAGAATATTGGAGAGCGTTGCCAGACCCTTCAGGATGCCGAGCCGGTCTTGGTTGTCACCGGCCTCAAAAAACCCATTGGTCCCGCGTATTGAAGCCACGGAAATCGGGGATGAAAATCGGAATGCTTCTTTTTCCTGCTTCTTGACGTCGAAGCCGATGTTACCCTTTGTCGTGTGCACGTTGCGGTCAAGAATCTGCTTCCCCTCGACCTGTCCTTTGATCTCAACAACCGACTTTTCACGGATGAGCAACTTGGTTTCATCGGAGAAGCGAACAAGCGCTAAAGACTTTTCGTCGGTTCGCACCTGATGTCCGGACTTGAGAACATCCAGCGGGACGGCCTGCTGCCAGCCCGAGGCTAGATCCTTCTTCGATACACCTTTCACAACCTTGATAACGTATGCGGAAATATCCCGCTTATCCTGTGGAAGTCTCCACGCCGGCGCAACGAGAAGCACGGAAACCACGATGAGGAGCAAGAGCTGGGTTTGTCGTTTCATGAGAAAATCCTCCTAAAAATTTCATGCGTGACAGTGCAATCCATGAACGGTGTTACTGGAAGACGTAGCGGAAACCCGTCGGATTGCTGGGACCCTGCACACCAATCTGCGTCAGTTCGTTGAGTAGAGCCCGCAAGTCCTGGATCGTAATCGTCCGTCCGTTCAGTGTCAGCCCGGACGGGTTAAAGCCCATCCGCTTTAACGTCTCAAATGATCCTGCTGCATCACCGCCAACGCTAACGAAAAAGCTTTCAAGGGCCGTCAGCAACTGATTCTCCATCACGCGGAAAGAAGAAATAGCCGGCGGCGCTTCCACGACTCCGCGCGGCGTTATAACCAGAGGAGCAACGATGACATAGTACGCTTTTCCAGGCTCGAGACGAAACGCTGCATTCACAGGATAGGTATAGGTTGAGCCCTCAACAATAGCAGACTGTTGCCGTGGGTCGGTCAGCGCTTCGATTGGCGAGCGACTGCGCATTTCCACAAAAGTCACTTTCACACGTTGTGCATCCGTTGTCCAGGAGACGGTGGGGTTCAGCGATTGCACCGTGCTGCCATCCATTGGGTCGAGAATGGTAACCGGCAAGTTCTCCGACGTGCTGCGCACTCCGGTACGATGCTCACCGGAGCCAACAATGGCAAACGATACCGGGTCTTTTACACGAACGCGAATAATATAATCGCCCGCCGGAGCGTATGCCATCGTGCGGAACTGTTCCTTCAGACGGTTCTCCTGTGCGGTGTTGAAGACTGTTCGAGGGTTCAAACCGCTGGTGCTACCGCGCTCGAGATCACTCGAGGTGATCGTTCTCGAGTCAACGAGAGTGAACGCTGTCGTGGTGGTTACGAACAACTGCGCTGGCGCAGCATCTCCCACAAGCTTCCAGAGGAGTTCAATCTCGAGAAAGACACGCACTTGAGTGTTCGTCGTCATCGAGATCGAGAAATTGGCAACGTTGGGTTTCAGCGTCAGCGTGGTGACGTCGACCAAATCCGACAACGAGGCGACTTCCCAATTGGGCGCGATAATGTTCACTGCGACCGTTGTACCCTGAGCCTGCAGTACGGAAACACCCAGTGCAAGCACACAGAGTGAAAGTGTGAGAAGCCGCGCAGCGTTTTTCAAAGTATTCATGATCAGCACTCCTTTTGTAGGTTATCTACCCGTAAAAGTAGCGGAGAAGCAGTTCGCCAGCGGTGACAATCATCACTTGCGTTCATTTTAGTAATTCATGATGTCATTATACAGAACGAACGCCATAAACACAAGCAGCAAGAAAAAACCCGCCTGTTGCAGCGCAAGTTTGACTTTGTTCGGAATTTCACGACGGAAGACCGCTTCAAACACAAGAAACATCAAGTGACCGCCGTCTAACGCTGGAAACGGAAGAAGGTTGATGAGCGCAAGACTGATGCTGAGAAGCGCCATGAATCCAAGAAAGCTCAGAAGACTGACTTCTGCTGATCGTGTTGCGAATTGGGCGATCTTTATCGGACCGGCGACCGACTTCGAAAATGAAACCGTCCCCGTGATCAAATGATAGATGTTGTTGAAGAAGAGCAGACTCATCTCGTACACGTCGTTCAATCCTTCCGGGAACGCCCCGAGCAAGGAATAGTCGACGTGTTGAACAGGACCGGAGTAGGTTGCCCCCAAGCCGATACCGATACGGCCCTCTTCATTCGGTGTGACACGTCCACTCAATCGTTCTTCGCCGCGCCTCCATTCCAATACTATCTTTTTGCCGGCATACTGCTTAATGGCAGTCGGCACCTCGTGGTAGTTCACAGGGGTGTCGTTAATGGCGGTAATGACATCCTGCGGTTGCAGCCCGAGCTCCTCTGCCGGTTTTCCGGCTTCGACGGACGTGACGACGGCCTGCAGGCCTCGTGGATAGATTCCAAAACGCTCTTCGGAAAAATCGGGCATATCTTTTCTCAGAATCGAAAGAGAGCGAATCTCATCGCCCCGCTGAACACGCATGGCCAGATCGTTCCCCAGCGTGGCGGCATAGATGAACGTCTCAACATCTTCCCAATGTTCCACCTTTTTGTCATTGATGGAGAGGATTTTATCCCCCGGCAGGAAGCCCGCTTTCGCCGCGGGGCTCTCCGCTGCAACATACCCGATCTCGGTAATAGGGCGGACAGTTTTGCCTTGATGGTAAATGATTCCCCAAAAGATGACGATGGCCAGAAGAATATTCATCATCACACCTGCGGAGATGACGATCATCCGTTGCCAGATCGGTTTGGCCCGGAACTCCCACGGCTGCGGCGCTTGGCTCAGAAATTCCGTGTCGAGACTCTCGTCGATCATCCCGGCAATCTTAACGTACCCGCCGATCGGGATCCATGAGATGCAATAATCGGTATCGCCGATCTGCTTCCCGAATGCACGCGGCGGAAAACCGATACTGAACCGCTCCACGCGCATCTTAAAAAATTTCGCAGCGAGGAAATGCCCGAGCTCATGAATGAACACGAGAATGCCGATAGTGATGACAAAATAGAAGAGCGCGTTGAGAAATCCCATGATGAACCAGAAGAGTGGAAGATTATAGAAACGTTCGGACGACGTCCCGCGTCCAGGAGTCTGCTTCAACGACGTCCTGAAGATCCGGCGACGGGCGGACAGTGTGTTGTGATAGAGCCCGGTCGATGAGCTCGGGAATCTTGCCGAAGGAGATTTTTTCACTCAAAAACGCATCGACCGCAACCTCGTTGGCGGCATTCAACACCGTGGGCGCCGTTCCCCCCAGCGAGAGCGCATCGTACGCAAGCTGGAGACAGCGGAATTTTTTTCTGTCGGGCTGAAAGAACGTCATCGACTGCAGCTTGGGAAAATCGAGTCGCGCGCCGTTCATCGGCGAACGGTCCGGATAGGTCAGCGCGTATTGGATCGGGATTTTCATATCGGGGACGCCGAGCTGTGCTTTGATCGACCCGTCGACAAATTCTACCATCGAATGAATGATCGACTGTGGATGGATCACGACCTCAATCCGCTCCGGCGGAAGGTTGAAGAGCCAGTGCGCCTCAATCACTTCAAGGCCCTTGTTCATCAAGGTGGCAGAGTCGATGGTAATCTTTTTCCCCATTTTCCAGTTCGGATGGTTCAGCGCCTGTTCGACAGTAACGTCAGCCAGAGATTCGGCAGGAGTGTGCAGAAAAGGCCCGCCGGAAGCCGTCAGAATCAGCCGGGAAATGCGCTGCGGGTCTTCTCCGGCCAGGCACTGAAGAATTGCGCTGTGCTCGCTGTCGACCGGAATCAAGCGGACGCCATATTCCTTCACCAGCGCTGTAATCAACACGCCTGCGACGACGAGCGTTTCCTTGTTGGCCAGGGCGACATCTTTCCGATGTTTAATGGCCTCGATGGTGGGCTTCAATCCTGCAAACCCTACTAACGAGCTGATGACGACATCGACATCATCACGTCGAACGATCTCCAGCAAGCCTTCCTCACCAGTCAGCACTTCGACTGAACCATTAACCGTTTTCCGCAACGCCGCAACGTTGCTTTCGTCTAACAGGACAACACCACGCGGTTTGAATTGCTCGATCTGTTGCCGGAGAAGCCCGACGCTCTTGTTCGCCGTCAGATAGGTTACGGTGAATCGTTCCGGAAGGTTTTGGATTACCGCTAAGCTGCTTTGCCCGATGGATCCTGTTGAACCGAGAATAGCAATATTCTTTTTCGAAGAGCTCACGGTTCTCAAGGTACTCAAAACAGCAAGCCAAGTCAAGGAATACGGC
>CAYJSZ010000020.1:0-4846 GCA_964372545.1 uncultured Ignavibacteriaceae bacterium | reverse complement strand
GGCACAACGATGCACCAGAGAACCTCCGATTGCGAAGGCCTGGT
Organism: uncultured Ignavibacteriaceae bacterium; assembly: GCA_964372545.1. Classification (GTDB taxonomy): domain Bacteria; phylum Bacteroidota; class Ignavibacteria; order UBA10030; family UBA10030; genus CAYJSZ01. The sequence goes on along the minus strand of CAYJSZ010000020.1, from coordinate 4,802 downwards.
TTTTATGATATATTGAACGGAGTATGAAACAACTCGCGTTGCAAGAGAAATTTCTTTTCGTGTTGTTGATGGCGGGGATGACGGTCTCCGTGCAAGAAGTCCGCGGGCAACAGAACGAGGCAACCGCGAGATTCCGACTGGCGCAGAGCTATGAGCAAGAGGGGGAGTGGGAGCGGGCGTTGCCGCTGTATGAATCGCTGTATCAGTCCGATCCGAGGAACTATGTCTACTTCGACGGACTCCGACGAACCTACACACAGCTGAAGCAGTACGACAAAGCGCTGGTGCTGGTGCGCGAGCGCTTGACGATGCAGCCCAACGACCCGATGCTGCGTGCGATGATCGGGACGCTGCACTACCAATCGGGCCAGGAAGCGGCAGCCGATTCTGCGTGGAACTCGGTTGTCCAGTCGGACACGAAGAACGTCAACCTCTACCGAGTCGTTGCATCCCAAATGATCGAGAACCGGTTGTACGACCAGGCCGTTCAGCTATACTTGCGCGCGCGGGTGGAGACCGGAAACGGCCGGATTTTTGCCGAAGAGCTTTCGTGGTTGTACGGGTCGTTTCAGCAATATGCACAGGCAACGAAGGAGCTCGTCACCATGTTGCGGGGAACCCCGGCGCAGCTTCCCTCGGTGCAGTCCCGCCTCGGTTCGTTTACAGCGCGCGAGGAAGGGATAAAGCAAGCGCTTCTTGTGGTGCGCGACGAGGTGAACAAGAATCCGAAAGACGTTTCTCTCAGGACTCTCCTCGCGTGGGTGTACATGGAGAAGAAGGATTTCGACGCGGCTCTGGGGGAATATCGGGTGATCGACAAGCAGCGGAACGCGAACGGCCAGGAGCTGTTCACCTTTGCCCAGCGCGCGCTGCAGGAACGGGCCTACAAAGCGGCGGCCACGGCATTTCGCGAGGTAATCAACGAGTACCCCGCGCGCGAGCGGCTCCCGTTCGCACGCTTAGGATACGCGCGTGCGATTGAAGAGCTGAGCGCAGTCGCCGATACAAGCTCCGCTCTGTCGGGAGAGCCTGCAATGTTCGAGACGCTCAAGAACAGCGCGCAAGTCTCGGAAATCCAGCCGAGTTATCAGGGCGCTCTCACACTTTACGATGCCATTATTAAGGACTACGCCGGGACGGAGTTCGCCGCGCAAACGTATTTCCGCGTCGGCGTTATCCGCCGCACGAGATTCTTCGATCTGGACGGCGCGCTGGAAGCGTTCGACCGCGTTCGCAAGATAACGCAAACCGTCGGCCTCGTGTTCGAATCGACGATGAACATCGGAGAGGTGCTGACCGCAAAGAACGACCTCGAGCGGGCACGCGCAGAATACCAACGGCTCATGCAGCTGTCGTCGGCCGAGCTCCGCGACCGGGCAGTGTTTCGCCTCGCCGAGCTCGACTATTTTGAAGCACAATTCGATTCTGCGCTGACGAAAATTCAGCCCCTCGCATCGAATATCACGACCGACCTTGCCAACGACGCGCTGCAATTGCAGTATTTCATCCAGGAGAACAAAACATCGGCGGCCTCTGCGCTCGCCGCTTTTGCGAAAGCCGACCTCTTGATACGGCAGAACAAATACTCCGAAGCCCTGAGACAATTCAAAGAAATCATCAAGCTCTACCCGACCGCGTTGCTGCTGGACGATGCAGTCATGAGGACGGGCGAACTTCATCTGAGACTCAAGCAGGTCGATGAGTCGCTGGCGGCCTTCAAGAGCGTTGCGCAGGAGATGCCGGCCAGCATCTATCGGGATGCGGCACAAATGCGGATTGCGGAGATTTATGAGACGGTTGTGCGCGATACGGTAAAAGCGATCGAAGCCTATCAGATGGTGCTCTCGAAGTATCCCAATTCCCTGCACGCCGAAGAAGCACGCAAGCGAATACGGCTCTTGCGAGGAGATGCGATTTGAATAGTATGATTTCAGGAGAACGTCTTCATGAGTAGAAAGTATAAAGTAGCAAGCAGTAAGATCGGACTTCTTTCTTTTTATTTTTTCATTTTTACTTTTTCATTGTTTTCCCAGTCCAAGCTCCTGATCCCGATGGACCTCCGGCAGACCGACCATCTCAAAGCGTATGGCGTGGCGTTCTGGGTGCTCGAGCACAACGGCGAAGTCGACTGGCTGCTGAACTACCGCGGCGGCTCGTTCATGACCGACTACAGCGACGTCGTGGCGCGGGAGTGCCGCATTCGCGGGGTGGCGTTTGAAGCGTTGAGCGGAGCGGACGCATCAACAGTTTATGCGGACATCCAGCGCGACGACAACAACATGGATGTCGTACGGCTGGAAAAAGTGCCGAAGATCGCTGTCTACGTTCCCCCGCAGTTCAAACCGTGGGACGACGCGGTGACGCTCGCGCTCGAATACGCGGAAATTCCCTACACGAAGATCTGGGACGAGGAGGTTCTTTCCGGCAAGCTTGCGGAGTACGACTGGCTTCATCTCCACCACGAAGATTTCACCGGCCAGTACGGAAAATTCTACGCCAACTACCGCTACGCGCCGTGGTATGTCGAACAGCAGCTGCTGTACGAAAAAGAAGCGAAGCGGCTGGGATTCAAAAAGGTGTCCGACGAGAAGAAAGCGGTCGCGCGGGCAATCAAAGAGTACATCGGCAACGGCGGCTTCATGTTCGCCATGTGCTCGGCGACGGACAGCTACGACATCGCGCTTGCGGCGGAGAACGTCGACATCTGCGACGTGATGTTCGACGGCGATCCCCTCGACCCCAACGCGCAATCGAAACTCGATTTCTCCAAGACGCTCGCGTTCGAGAATTTCACACTGGAAAAAAATCCGTTACGATACGAGTACTCCGACATCGACACTCCGCCGAGCGACCCGCCGCCGATCCGCGACCCGAACTCCGACTACTTCACCCTCTTCGAGTTCTCCGCGAAGTACGACCCCGTCCCCACGATGCTCTCGCAGGACCACGTGAACATCGTCCGCGGCTTCATGGGGCAGACAACGGCGTTCCGTAAAAGTCTGATCAAATCGACCGTGACGGTTCTCGCGCAGAAAGAAGGAACGGAAGAAGTGAAATACCTGCACGGCAATTTCGGCCGCGGCACGTTCACCTGGTACGGCGGCCACGACCCCGAAGATTACCAGCACAACGTCGGCGAGCCACCGACCGACCTCTCGCTCTACAAAAACTCGCCGGGCTATCGCTTGATCCTCAACAACGTGCTCTTCCCCGCAGCGAAGAAGAAACAGCAGAAGACGTGAAAACAGAATACAGAAGTTAGAAGATAGAATTTAGGAGGTTAGGTAAAAGGCTATCCATTCTTAAAAACAATCTTCCCCACCTCACACTCCGCGCATCGTTCTTCTGTGCAATAAAATTTGTAGAGCTGAATCACCCCCTGCTGCGCGCCGACAGAATCTAATTTGATTTTTCCTTTCAACAATTGTTTCGACATCAAGCGCGTGATCGAGTTTTCGCTGAGCGAAGGTAACGATTGGTTGAGTTGAATCGCTCCCTCGCGCACCTCTTTGTCCTTGAAGATGCGCGCATAGAGCAGCGCGATCGGCAAGATGGTGTTGATGAGAATCTCGTCGATGCGGGAGGTCCCAAGCGGTTTGACAGGCCTGCTGGTAGGCTCGTCGAAGTTGTAATGATGTGACCAGAATGGATGCGGGTCCACGCGGAAAAGCTCACGGAATAAAACCTGCTTCTCGCTTGCCAGGAGTGTCGATTTCAGCGCCTGGATGATTTTTCGGAAGAGGTCGTCGTGCAAAAATTTCTGAATCAACTGTGGCGCTGCGGCTAAGCGCACGGTCGGGAAATTCGCCGGCCGCGTGGGAAAGAACTGCCAATCGGCAGCGTGCAGCACCTCCCCGCGATACCTCGATCTCGCTGCATGCCAGCCCCGGATAAGCTCGCGTGCGAAGGCTTTCGATCCCTTCTCTTTCAACGTGCGAATCTTCGGTAGCAATCCCGCTGCCCCGAACAACACAGCTTCAACAGAGCGTAGATCGCCGGCGATCTCAGAGCTTCGAATCCAGGCGAGCGAGACATTCCGCGCAAGCCGGCTGAACGGCTCCTGGTTTTTGCTGTAGCCAAGCCCCTCCATCACGCCCTCGTACAGGATCTGTTCCCACAACTCTTTTTTGGCAAAATCCTGTTGGGTCAATTCGGGGAGTGGAGGAGGAATTTCTTCCGGGAATCCTTCACGCGGTAGTCCATAACGGCGGAATTCCTCGCGCACTTCAAGCAGTTGTTCGTGCGCAAGCTGTTTGAGCCGCTCTTCGAAACGCCGCAGCTTCAGCTCCAATCGCTCGATCGCGAGATGGTTTAGCCACCGGCGCAGAAGCTCGGCGGTGACGTCGTTGTTCGCCCGGTAGCATTTAATCGTCTGGGCTCGCCGCGACCGCTCGTCGAGGATTGTCTTCTGCCAGATGGAGCGAATGGATTCGGAGAGAAACGGCTCGAGCACGAGCACAGGCACCGCGCGACCGCTCTGCACGACCGTCGGCGACTTTTCCGCGTCGCCTTCGAGCACGACGTGGAGGATTACCTTGTTGTAGCGCGGGTCGGTTTCGTGGTGATGCTGGAGCCACTCGTAGACCGTGCGGTGGATTTCCACATCGCCCGAGTACGTCGTGCGGCCGATCTTGATTTTCGCGTTCCGAAAATCCGGGCCGCCGTCGAGGTTCAGCGTGCCAACGTTGAGGACCTCAACAGGTTTTCCCTCGGCCGTGCACAGAGCGGACTGCTTCAGGTACTGCTGGCTCCAGATGTGGCGCAAAAAGCGCTCGTGGATGTTGGTGGAATGGCGCTTCATA
>CAYJSZ010000019.1:24863-31331 GCA_964372545.1 uncultured Ignavibacteriaceae bacterium | reverse complement strand
GAGAGGGAACGGTTACCGATTCTTTGATCCATTCATAGCACTTGCCCTTTATGGTTATTTTTCCATTCTGAACGCTGCCTCGGTAGAAGAAGAAATCTTCCGTTGAAGGGGCAAGCGTGCTGAGGGCGTTGCTCATCTGGTTTGCTTCGTTTGCGATACCGGGTTCAACAGCTTTCGCTCGCGCGTACGATTCCTGAGCAAGTTTATAAACGAGTTTGTCATTGATGTCCAATTTAGCCCAGTCACCGCCTTTTGTATCTTTGACGCAATCCTCGACAGAGGCCTTATAGATTTCAGCGATTTCGATGTACGGCCGTCCCCATCCTTTGTCGCTGGATGCCGCCCGTTGGGCATAGGTACGTGCTTGTGTATAATTCTTCATCTCCCGGTAACAGACGCTGATGTTCAAGAAATTTTCTCTCAGTGCATTGTTCAGCCTGAGCGCTCGTTCGTAGGAATCGATCGCCTCCTTGAATTTGCGCTGGCGCTGCTGGGTCTTTGCGAGCTCGTTCCAGTACGTGGCATTGTTCGGTATTTTTTTCACTAGCTTCTGCAAATGACGCTCAGCGGTTGCGAACTGCTCTGCTTGAATGTTCACTCGCGCGGCACTCCAGATATACTCGATGTTCTCCGGGTCCCTTGCAAGAAGCTTCTCGTAGATTGAAATAAGTTCCTTTGGGTCGCTTGCGAGACCGCGCAACCGGTCGGCTGCTAGTTGGTTCGAAGGGTCGGCGTCTAATTCACGTTGATAGAGGTTGAGAGCCTTTTCCTTGAGCTCAGGCATCTTCTCTGAGTTCTTTTTATACAGCTGGCCCAGCCGGTCTTTATACGCGAAATCCGTTCCTTTGTTGTCAAACTCAATAGCTTTTTCATAGGCAGCGATCGCTTCTAAGTCGCGTGCATCATAGTAGTTCTCCAGTGCATACGCTTTCTGCAGCCAGTGGGATGCTGCCCGATCCGGAACGTGTTTGATGCCAAGATCATAAATCATGAGCAATGTGTCAGCAAATTGTGTTTTTCCATCACCCGTTGCTTTGTCATAAAAGGCGAAGTAACAATCACCCATCTTTTGATAGAGCGTTTTGAACCGCGCAGGATCCATTTTCACGATAGACCAGGCATAAGGAAGGGCGCTGACGCAGTCCCCGTTCCGTTGGTACTCTGAAAACAAGCTCCAGTTCTTGAGAATTTCGTTTTGGTCTTTTGACTGTGCGAGCGTCGGTGCGATGTTTCCTGCCGTCAACAACATGCCCACCAGCAGCAGACTTTTCGGTGATCTCATAGCAACAAATACCTCCGCTTGTTAGAATCAATCTTCTTCAAATCGGATAAACCAGGCTTCGCTCGCACTGAGGGAGAGAGAAAGACGGAGGATGGTGTCTCGCTGTAAGTTATTGTTTGTGGTTCCTCGCACACCAAACTGTAACCCCAGATTAAGTCGACTGTTGGGTCCTATGGGCAATCCCAATCCGCCGCTCACCAGGAATTCGTTAATGGGATCTGGACCGATCTTGATGTATGATGAATGATACGCAATTCCTGCACGATATGCGACTCGTCCCCAATAGCTGTCTGTGTTCCGCAGAGGAAGTGCTTCAAAGCCAAGGCTCAAGCGTGAGCTGTTTCTTATTTCAACAGCCGGGTCGTCAGGAAAGTTTGCGGGTTTCCAGTGTTGGACAAAAAGGTCGCCAGCGACAATAAAACGCTCAGAAAGGACGGAGGAAAGACCTATTCCCCATGCCACCGGTATCGTCACAGAACCGGGACGTATTCGAATGGTATCCGAGGCAGCGTCGATCAGATGGAATATTTCCTCACGGACGTAGAGTTTGGCAGGTGTCGAAAAGACCGCCCCGATCGACAGCGCTTTCAAGACTGGAGCATCAAAGATGTCGGCAAAGCCATGGTAATTCGTTCCAAGCGTTACATTATATCCGGAATGATACCGTGCTCGTTGAAGTTCACTATCGGTGTAAGAGAGGTCATCAAAATCGATTTTGTTGATCTGGCGGATTCCACCGAACAAGTAATTGAGTTTTGCTCCCACGATTGCATGTTGCGATAATGCGTACGAACCGCCGAGCCCGAGAGCTGTTAACCCCCCGTTCCCGTAAAATCGTTGCTGCGACGTTGCTCCCAGTTGAGAGTCGGTTCGTTCGAGGGCGTAGTGTACGGTACTATACGGTGTGGACTCTAGAAGCAAGGTAACGCCGTGGTCTTTTGAAACGGGGAAGGCGAACGCGAGCCCTTCGAATTCACCACGCGCGAACGATCCCTTGCCTAGATTATCTGTCGAAGAGAAATTCAAATACTCGAATCCTCCGGAGATGCGTGTTTCCGAAATCCCGGCCAGCCCCGCCGGGTTGATTCGATTAATGAATCCATCGCCGTAGAGTGAGATGCCGGTATTGGCCATCGCGAACATTCGGCTGCTGCCAAAAAACGTACGATCGCCAATGCCGAAGCGTGAATACACCGACCCGCCAGCAAACAAAGATGAAGCGCTGAGCATTAAGACTGCACATATACGTAGAGCACGTTTTCGAATGAGCACAGTTCCGTCCCGGTTCATTTGACTGAAGAATAGGTGATCGAAAGCTTAGGTTTCAAAGCCGATGACGCTCCATACAGCACGAAAGAATCGAGTGAATAATTCTCCGTGTATCCTGCAATTGCTATCCGACGAGGATTATTACTCCTGCTCCAGATTTGGACGGAGGTTGTTATTTGGAATTGATACACTTTCCGACCATCGATAAGAGCAGGCTCACTCAATGACGAGATGAGTGAGTACACGCCCTCCTCGGTCACAAAGTACGCGTAGAGTGAGTCTCTTGTCAAACTATTGAATCGCGATGCCGCGGGATCGAGCGTGACCTGCATAACGGCTTTGTGGATCGACGAACCAAATGGCAGCGCAGAGATATTGAAATCGATCAGACCGCGGTAGGCCAGTCCGTTTCGTACATAGATACGTGAGCTGTCTGAAAGCCACGATGTGTTCTTGGTAAAGGCAACAAAAGCTTCGGTCGTGCCCCGAAGTCTCACTGTGTCCTGTCTCGTCGTTCCCTGTCGGGTATAACGAACAACGAGCTCGGGCCGATAGGAGAACGTCGAATTGATGGATGTTGCAAAACCTTTTATAACTCCTGTGTTCGTTGGTTTCAGAAGGACTCCAAAGTTTGTCGCAACGGTATCCAGCGGCGTGTTTAACCATGAACGTACGATCGACGTATCCATGGGAACAGTAACGACTGCTGAATCGTCAATCGCACCCGTATTGAGCATCGTAAGCGGAGAAGATTGATAGAATCCCGGTGCTTGGAGTGAGTCGATTGTCAGAGAATCGGTTCCCCAGCCTTTGAGAATTCTGTGAACATCCATCGAGAAGGGCGCTAACGAGTCCCCAAAGTGGTAGAGGACGCGCAATTTCATTTCCGCCCCAAGGACATTTACCAGAACGAGAGAATCCGGGAGCGACGAAAAGCGAATAACCGCCCACGCCTCATAGTCGCCAGCTTTCCCTACGAGCAGCCGGGCGGGCAAATTGGAGTTTGGCACAACATGTTGAGTAGAGCTATTCACCGCATAGACAGTAACAGTATCAATTCTCAACAAATCGGATCCTGGGAGAATTCGGGATCCGACAGGATTCGGCTCTTCGATGCAAGCTTGGAGACCAACGATGACAACTCCAAACAACATTGCTATGGTGAAAAACTTCCTCAAGCACGTACCTTACTACTTTTCATCGAAGGGGGAGTGTTTTGATGAATTCGACTTTTAATATACTTCCACGCAGCGTAGATATCAGGAGCGACATGGTCAACACGCGTAGAGGAAACGCATTCTTCCTGCTCAGTTGCCCCATATCCGGTAAGGACAAGGACTGTGCCACACCTGGCTCGTTCACCCGCCATCATGTCTACACAACGGTCGCCGACGACAAATGACGCTTTCAGGTCAATCTCAAACTCGCGCGCTGCCTGTTGGAGCATTCCTGTCTTTGGTTTGCGACATGTGCATGTTTTTCTATACTGCGGTTCTCCGTAGTCCGGATGGTGCGGACAATAATAAATGCCGTCGAGACGAGCGCCTTTTTCCGCGAGCAGTTGTTCCATACGCCGATGCACCCTCGCAAGCTCGTGCTCGGTCAAGAGTCCTCGTGCGATGCCGGATTGGTTGGTGATCACAAAGACCCTGACGCCAAGGCGGTTCGCCTCGCGGATCGCCTTAGCAGCGTGTGGAATCAGTTGGAGATCTTCCGGGCGGGAAAGATAATCAACCTCGGTGTTGATGGTGCCGTCTCTGTCGAGGAAGACACCGACCTCTGCAAGCTTCACGCGTTTAATGTCGCAGCAACTCCTTATACAGATTGACGTACTTCTTGGCAGAATGTTCCCACGAAAAATCCTTCATCATGCCGTTCCGCATCAGCTTTTTCCAGTCGTCCGGCTGCAGTTGATAGGTCTTTACCGCTCGCTGAATCGCTTTGAGCAGCTCTTTGGAGTCGTACTTCACGAATTTGAAGCCGGTTCCCTTGCCGTTGACGGAGCAGTCCTCCACGGTGTCATCCAAACCTCCCGTTGCGCGGACCACGGGCACGGTTCCGTAGCGCATACTGTACATTTGGTTCAGCCCGCAGGGTTCGTATTTGGATGGCATCAAGAACAGATCGCTGCCCGCCTCGATAAGATGCGCCAATTCTTCGTCAAGGCCGAAGGAGACGCCCATCCGGTCGGCGTATTTTTTCTGAGCAGCATCGAATTTCTTCTCGAGATGCTTGTCGCCCGACCCCAGCAAAACAAACTGGATCTCCATTTTCATGATGTCGTCAAGTATGTCTAACACCAACTCGAATCCTTTTTGATCGACAAGCCGCGTAATTGCACCGAGCAGTGGCGTGGTTTCCTTATTCGGCAGGTTAAAACGGGTAACGAGCGCTCGTTTGTTATCAACTTTTGCCTCTAACGACTTGACATCGTATTTCCGGTAGATAAATTCATCGGTCGCGGGGTTCCACAGTGTGTAGTCTATGCCATTGAGGATGCCGTGGAGGTCTTTCCTGCGATGAGTGAGAAGGCCGTTCAGCCCCACGCCAAGTTCGCTCGACGAGCAGATTTCATCGGCGTATTTCTCACTCACGGTCGTGATAACGTCGGCATAGTAGAGAGCGGTCTTCAAGAAATTGAACTTACCGTATGCCTCAACACCATCGGACCGAAAGGTCTCAATCGGGAGGCCAGATTTTTGAAACGAGTCTCCCGAAAATCCACCTTGGTACGCCATATTATGGATCGTGAAGACCGTCTTCACACTTTTGAAGAAGGGATCGTCTGCGTAGATCGTTTTCAGATAGGCGGGAATAAGCCCGGTTTGCCAGTCGTTGCAGTGGATAATGTCCGGCTGCCATCCGAGGCGTTTGAGTGTTTCCAGAACACCGCGGCAGAAGAAGATAAAACGTTCGTCGTTATCTTTGTAATCCTCTTTGCCTTTTGGACTTTGATAGAGGCCATCACGCCCGAAATATGTTTCATTATCCAAAAAGTAAACCTGGATTTTTTCCTTCTGGTTGGTAATGAAGGAAGATTTTACGTTCGCCGCGTGCGCTACAGAACCGACCGGAACGGGTATATCCTTTAAACGGATAATATCGTGCAGCCGGAATTTTCGCTCGCTGATGAAGCGGTAGCGGGGCATCATGATGCGAATTTCATGCCCCAACTCTTTGATCGCCTTAGGAAGAGTGCTCGAAACATCTGCAAGGCCACCCGTCTTTGCAAAAGGGTCAACCTCGCTTGACACGAACAAAATATTAATTGATCTCGACATCTAAACCTATGAAGTATAGAAATCCTCTTTAATTTAGCCATTTTTTGGCAGATTCGCAAACGGAAAATTTCCAAACCTTATTGTCCCCCGTTCTCATTATCTACGCTATTGGAGAAGAACCAAAGACGAAATTTCTTGGTTAGAGAGTTTGAAGAGTTCAACAGTGTTCGTCAAACTCGCCTCCTCGTTTCAGGGACATCGGTAATGAAATTCGTCATTGCAACGATCCCGATGAAAAAGACGCGACAATGATTTTCTGTAGAATGACATATTGAACGTTGGGAAGAATTATCAACGCCTGCTTGCAGAATTGTTCTTGACTCTGTGTACAAAGATGAGTACTTTCAAAACAACAACGGGAGAATCTATCGAGTTTTTTGTTAAAGGTTAGTTCCTGGGCGAGTTCCATCAGCTCAGTGTATTTGTTAAACGGGACAGGCCTTTATCAATTCGGTAGAAAAAAAGTGTAGCCGAATGAGAAGGCTGTTGCTCATTCGGCTTTTTTCATTTCGGTATGAAACGTGTTTCTTTTCTGACAGTGTTATTGATGGTCACTGTGCCAAGCTTTGCACAGTTTGCGGACGATCTGCGTATTGTTCATGAAGATACCCGGTCGGCGGTTATTGAGTTTGTACC
>CAYJSZ010000019.1:0-24763 GCA_964372545.1 uncultured Ignavibacteriaceae bacterium | reverse complement strand
GGTGGCAAGGCTCGAGCGTATACACGCATCGTGGTGCGGCTAGACTTCGACGCTCACTCAGGAGGAGTTTCGATTAATCCGTTGCTCAACGAATCTTCCCGCACCCTGCTCGCAGAGACAGGAAGTGCGAAGGGGCCGGTGACGGATTCGCCGCTGGCGCAAGGCGATTGGTACCGACTGGATGTGAAAGAAGCCGGCATCTACAAGCTGGATCGCGATTTCTTTACGCGTAACGGCATCCCGGTCAGTGGAAACATCAATTCGATTCGAATTTTCGGCAACGGAGGCAACGAAGTACCGGAAGACCTTTCCGCCCCCCGCCCGAACGGGCTCGAAGAAGTTGCTCGGCTTGTAGTCGACCGGAATGGGAATGGTCAGTTCGACAGCGACGATTTTGTCTTGTTCTATGGCGATTCAACCGTCGGCTGGCGTTACAATCCCCAGTTGAAAACGTTCAATCACTTCATCAATCATTACACGGACACGAATTCTTATTTTTTGACCCTTGGCGGCGTGCAAGGAAAAACGATGGATTCCATTGCCTCGACCAACAATACCGGGGTTTTCTCTCCGACGGATTTTCAGGCGAGGTTTGTGAATGAGGAAGAGCTCTTTAACGGTGTTAAGTCAGGCCGTCAATGGGTTGGTAGGTTTTTCGACGAGACGCTCCGTTCACAGACATACACGAATCTGCTTTCAGGCGTTGTGACAGCTAAGCCTGTACTCTATCGCTTTGTCCTCCTCAGTCGCTCGGCAACCGTAGATACCTTTCGAGTTTTCGAAAACAATCAGCAAGTTGGCGCTCCGATTTTAACCTTTCCTATCGATGTCTCATCTTATGCTATTGAGAATGAGTGGCAATATGTCACACCCGTCATTTCAGTAAACAGAACGGGCGATTTGCCGAACGACCGCAGCGTGCTTCGGTTTGCCTTTGGGCTTGGGAATTCCAATGCCAAAGGATGGGTCGACTGGTTCGAAATCCTTTACCGACGCCGTTTTGAAGCGGTTAACGATTTTTTGCAGTTTACATCCCCCGATACGACCGCCGTTACTGAATACAATCTGACGAAGTTTTCTTCCCGCGATGTCTATCTGTTTGATGTAACGGATCACAGGAAGGTCCGCCGTATCGTCAATCTCACGTTCAACCCTGCCGATGCAACGGTATTTAAATTTCAAGTTCAACAAACCTCAGGAGGGGTTCGCGAGTTCATTGCCGTCGGTCCGAATGGGTTCAAATCCCCAAGGTCTGTGAAAAAGATCGCCAACTCGAACCTTCATGGCGTACCTGACGGTGCCGACTTCGTGATTATTTCGCCTCCGGAATTTCTCACTGCCGCAAATCGTCTCAAGACACACCGCGAACGCCCGGGAATCGATTTTCTGAAAACCATGGTGGTGAGCGTAGAGTCAATCTTCAACGAGTTTGCTGGCGGTTTGCCCGATCCGATGGGGATAAGAGATTTCTTGAAGTATGCGACGACCGCATGGCCCATGAAGCCCCGCTATGTTCTTCTCCTCGGAGATGGATCGTATGACTATAAAGACCGTCTCAACCGTCGGCAGAGAGATAACTGGATCATCCCGTACGAGTCGTTCAATTCGATCCATCAAATCGAGACGTATTCGAGTGATGATCATTTCGTGTTTCTGGAGCCGAACAATCCTCGTGTCTCTCTTGCCCTTGGCCGTCTGCCTGTACGGTCGCTCGCGGAAGCCGATTCAATGATTTCGAAGATCATCAACTACGAAACTACTGCGCCGTTTGGCTCGTGGCGCAATCGTATCACCTTCGTTGGGGATGATGGACTGACCTCGCGTTACGATGAAGGAAGTCTGCACACCGGCCAAGCGGACCTCCTTGCGCAAAGTTACACGCCAACGATCTTCGACCGGAGGAAGATCTATCTTATCGAATATCCGACGGTGACAAGTGCCACCGGACGCCGCAAGCCGGATGTCAACAAAGCCGTCGTCGAGGCGATCAACAATGGTACGCTCATCATTAATTATACTGGCCACGGTAATCCGCATATCTGGGCGCATGAACGTATTTTTGGAGACGAAGAAGATTTTCCGAAGCTCACGAACTACGACAAACACTGCATGCTCATAGCGTCGACGTGTGATTTTGCCCGATGGGATGAGCCTTCTGACCGAAGCGCTGGCGAGAAAATCCTGACCGATATGCGCGCGGGTGCAATTGCCGTCGTGACGTCGATTCGTGTCGTCTACTCCTTTGAGAACTCTGTGTTCAACAACACATTGTTCAGTTTCTTGCTGCAAAAAGACTCGCTGAATCGCCCGCCACGCATCGGCGATGCCATGAAGGCAACGAAGCGATTGCTCTTTTCCTTAAACGATCTGAAGTATCATCTGCTTGGCGATCCAACCATGCGGCTGGCAACTCCACGGGCTCCCGCGACCATCGACAGTCTTGCGGGACGCTCGACGACACGGCTGGTACAACTCCCCACACTCGGCCGGGTTGCGCTCAACGGAGAGGTGAAGCAAACGAACGGGTCGCGCTGGTCGGATTTCAACGGACGAGCTCTCATTGAGGTTTTTGATGCGAAACGTACGGTGGTAATTCCCGAGTGGGGAAATTTCTCGTTTGAAGTGAACGGCAGCTTACTCTACCGGGGCGAGATTTCCGTAAGCAATGGTTTTTACCAAGGAACGTTCCCGATTCCCAAAGACGTTTCGTATGGTCAGGCATCAGCACGAGTGTCTGTGTATGCCTGGAGCAACCTCACTGACGGCATCGGGTACACGGAGAACGTCAGAATTGCGGGGACGGACACGACGGCGGCCGCCGACACGACCGGTCCGCAGCTACGCGTCTATGTTGATTCCGATGCGTTCCGTCCGGGAGATTTCGTGAAGCCCGATGCGAGGCTCGTGGTTGACCTGTTTGACCAGAGCGGCATCAACACGTCGACAGCCGGAATCGGTCATCGGCTCGAAGCGGTACTGAGCACAAGGCCGCAGCCTATAGATTTAACGGAATACTATCGCGGGAACTTGGATACGTTCCAGAGTGGCCAGGTTGCATATCCATTGACAGGATTGCAAGAGGGACGTCATTTTCTCACGGTGCGGGCGTGGGACATTCATAACAATTCCTCGAAGGCCGAGACCTACTTCGAAGTCCGGGCGGCAACGGATGCCGCAATCTTTAATGTTCTGAATTTCCCGAACCCGTTTTCGTCTTCCACCGTTTTCACGTTCCAACGGAATTCCTTTGAGCCAATCGATGTGGAAATCAAAATTTATACGGTGGCCGGACGTTTGGTAGAACATCTTGAGGTGCCGTCGGTGACGGACCGTTTTGTGCAAATCCCCTGGGCTGGCCGCGACCGCGAGGGAAGCGAGCTTGCCAACGGCGTCTACTTTTATAAAGTTATTACCCGATCTCTTGACCGTCAGCGTGTCAACGAAGTGTTAGGCAAACTGACTGTTTTACGATAAGGCAGGGAGGACCATACTCGACTCATCGTTGTTACAGCTGCCCCATGTTGAATCTGATTCGAAAATAATTTACTTTTCATCACGCCCGATCGTTCGGTGGCAGGGTCGGGTCTCAAGTTTATTGGAGGAAGATTGTATGCTGAAAAAGTCTTTAGTACTCGCGCTCGTTCTGCTGACACTGTCGACGGAAGCGACAGTAGCCCAAGTCTCGACGTCTGCAGTTCCCTTTCTGCTGATCGCCCCGAATTCGCGCGCAAGCGGTATGGGTGAAGCGGGCGTCGCGTTAGCCGATGACGGGTGGGCTGTTTACTGGAATCCCGCCGGGTTGGGATTTCAGAAAGGGTCGGAAGTTAGCCTTACCCAAGCCAACTGGCTGCCAAAGTTTAATCTGCCCGACTTGTGGATTGCTCATCTAGTCTTCAAGCAGGAAGTGGAGGAGCTCGATGGCACGCTTGCGGCCGGTGTGACCTTCTTGAACCTTGGCGATATTCAACAAACCGGTTCTGGCGGTCCGGAGGTGATCGGCACCTTTAAGTCCTATGAGTTCGCGGTCACGGCGAGTTATGGCACACTGCTGAGTCAGGATTTTGGTATCGGATTGAACGCGCGTGTCATTCACAGCAGGCTTTCGCCTGTGGGTACGGAAGCTGAACAAGGGCGGGGTATCGCAACGGGGTTCAGTTTTGATCTCGGAATGCTTTACAAACCGCGCTCGGTTCCCATTCCGTTTACCGATATCGACATCGGCGGGCGGATCAATCTCGGATTCAACCTCTCGAACATTGGCCCAAGCCTGACCTACATCGACAAAGCACAGTCCGATCCTCTGCCGATGAACTTGCGTCTTGGACTTGCTGCCAAAGTCATCGATGACGAGTCCAACAACCTCACGTACATTCTCGATTTCAGCAAGCTGCTGATCAAGAGGAATTCCGACGGATCCGCCGACCCATTCTACAAAGCGTTTTTTACATCGTGGACTGACAAACCGTTTGGCACCGAATTGCGGGAGTTCGTCACGGGTACCGGCATAGAGTACTGGTACGGCTCACCGAGGATGGTTGGCTTGCGCGTTGGCTATTTCTACGAAGACCCGCAATTTGGCAACCGTAAATTCATGACCTTCGGGGCTGGTGTCCGGTACGACATGTTTGGGTTTGATTTCAGCTATATCGCCGCGTCGGACCAGCACCCGCTCAGCGATACTCTCCGTTTCACCCTCCTAATTCTCTGGGGAGGGGCGTCCCTCTAACGTGATGAAGGCTCTTCGTGCCATACCTCTTCCCGTGTGGAAGAGGTGTGGACGTATTGTGCTGCTGACCGTCTGTGCGTTCTTGACTTCTCAGGAAGCCCCTTCTCAAGACTACAAGAAGGCATTCTTGTTGAAGCGCGGGGACGCTCAAACTCAGCCCTCGTTCTCCCAGCGCGCAATTCGATCTTTTCCAGACACAGTGCATGCGCTCGCCATCATGGTCGATTTTCAGCCGGATACGGATTTGCGAACTACCGGCGATGGGAAGTTCAGTCTTCTTCCCACGACTCAGCGTGTCATGGACCCACCGCCGCACGATTCGGCGTACTTTGCCAATAAGTTGCTCTTTCTCGAAAACTACTTCCGCAAATCCTCAAACGGCAAGCTGATCGTTACAGGAGAGGTGTTCGGACAAACCATCACTCTCTCGAAGCAAATGTCGTCCTTCGCCCCGTCGCGGGATGGCAGTAACGACAGGCCGCTCGCGGATTTGGTCGTGGAAAGCTGGAGAAAGGCGGATTCTCTCTATCCCGCGATCGATTTCCGTCGATATGATGCGTTTATTATTTTCCATGCGGGCGTCGGGAGGGATATCGATTTGGTGAGCCTGTTGGGTTTCGACCCGACACCGAATGACATCCCCTCGCTTTACGTTGGCCTTTCATCCCTCCGAAAATTCCTGAACGACCCGTCATTCGCCGGCGTCCCGGTGGAGAATGGGGCAGTCCGAATTACCAATACGATCATTCTTCCTGAAACGGAATCACGCATCATTTCATCCGGTGCCGCGTTGGATACGCTCCAGCTCGGCATCAACGGCTTACTCGTCAGCTCGTTCGGCAGTTACCTCGGGTTGCCGGACCTCTTTGATACAAAGACGGGGCGGTCTGCCATCGGGCAGTTTGGATTGATGGATGTTGCATCAATCTTCGCGTTCGATGGACTGTTTCCTCCCGAACCTTCTGCTTGGGAAAAGATATTTCTGGGTTGGGCCGAGCCGATCACGGTCAACGCAGGCTCGTTGACGGTCTCTCTTCCTGCCGTCGGTCTGACGGCGACGGGGAGCGATACGATCTACAAAGTGCCGGTCAGCGCGCGTGAATACTTCTTGATCGAAAACCGCAACCGCGACCCGCAGCGCAACGGCCAGCGGTTGACCATCGTCGAAGACGGAAGAATTATCACACGGTATTTTTCCGCGGATACTACCGGCTTTGTCTTCAGCGACGGCAGGGGCATCACAGGTTCCCTGATCGATGTGGAGGATTTCGATTGGGCGTTGCCGGGCTTGATCAGTGCGAACGATACGGTAGAAGGCGGCGGAGTTCTGATCTGGCACATTGACGAGGATGTCATCAACCGGAAGATTGCAGCAAACGAGGTGAATGCAGACACGAAACATCGCGGCGTTGCGCTGGAAGAAGCAGACGGCTCCCTCGATATCGGCCAGGACTACGGCATTTTTGACCCCGGCCTCGGCTCCCAGTTTGGCAGCCCGTTCGATTGCTTCTTCCAACAGAATCCTGTTGAAGTCTACAGGAATATCTTTGAACGAAACTCAATTCCCAACAGCAACAGTAACTCCGGTGCGCGAAGCATCATCACCATCAAAGAATTCAGCAGGCGCTCGCCCCGCATGACGGCGACAATTCAGGTTGGCGATCAGCAATTCCAACGATTGAGTGCATTCAGTCGGACGATCGGGGCTTCGCCGGCTGCTACCCATCCAACAGTAAGCTCGTCGGGAATTTTTTTGGGGAATGGCAGAGCGGTCTTTGCCTTCCAGCGGACCGGCTTCAGCAAAACGAAGAACCCGTCGGGTCTGTTCTCCAGCGCTGGAGGTCAGTTCGGTATCGCTGTTCTCGATTTAGAAAACGGAGAGAATTTGCTGGTCGGGGCAGAAGATAGCTCTTTGTTTATCTGGAACGCTCAAGATAGGAACGGTGATGGCGTGTATGACTCCGTTCGTACAGTGATCGTCCCCCTCAAGCGGAAAGCAACCACTGCCCCAACATTTGCAGACGTGTTCCTCAAACGCTCTATCGTCATCGGCGGAGACGGTGGAATTGTACTTGAGGTGAGTTTCGACGGCATGATCGAACGAGAAATCCAGTCGGGGCAAGCGGGCATCGCTTCGATGACACAACTCCCGACGCCCAATCTCTCCAGGCCGACGCAATTGTTTTCGACGAGCGGCGGGCAGATCTTTAGCGAGCAACTTTCCTTTTCTCTGGGGGATAACCAGCAGAGGTGGCTCCTCGCCTCATCGACTTCGCCAAGCGGGGCCGTCGTTGTTGCAGCACAACTTTTGGGAAATGTTATTGTGGGGGTCGATCAATCGCTCAGTAAGAGAGTATTTCAAACCACGCTGACCGATGGATCCATTCGTTCTCTCGCCATTGCGGACCTTGATCTCGACGGCAATAAGGATATTCTTGTAAATGCAGGGCAGAAACTGTTTGCGCTGAACAGGTCGGGTGCTGTGGTTGATGGCTTTCCGGTTGTTCTTCCCGGAGACAACCGTTTCGTTGGGTCTCCGCTGCTCGGTGATGTCGATGGTGACGGAAAGGTGGACGTCGTGAGCCTAACGTCATACGGGACTACGGTAATCTATGACGAATCAGGGCGGATGAAAGAGGGATTGCCTCTCCAGACCCTTACGTCCGGTGATGGCTCGATGGCGCTCTTCGCGACACAGAATAACAAGGTCGGACTTGTTGCAGTCTCCACGCTCGGAGAAATGCAGGCATGGGAACTGGGCAGCTCGTACAATGCCAGCACGATTTTCTGGCAGCAACATCTCCACGACGCTCAGCTTACGAATTCTGAGCAATCCTTTCTTTCGTCACCGAAGCCGAAGACGACAGAATTCTTCCCGAAGTCCCTCGTGTACAACTGGCCCAATCCCGTGTATGGGAACTCGACACAGATTCGGTTCTTCGTGTCTGAGAATGTGAGCGTCACGGTGAGAATTTTTGACCTCGCCGGCTCGCAGGTGACGGAGCTGAAAGGACAGGGGGGCGGCGGCATCGACAATGAAATGACGTGGGATGTTTCGGGGATTCAGAGCGGAGTGTACCTCGCACATGTTGAGGTGAACGGCGCTGGCAAGACGGAATCAGCGGTGATCAAGATTGCGGTTGTAAAGTGAACGATGTAAGGGAATCCCATTGACCTCTTGTGAAAAAATATTGCGCGTGAAGCAAGGCGGCTTGTGGTATGTGAAATTCGCCGTCGCTGTTTTTCTCATTCTCGCGACGAGTATTCCTTCCTACGGTCAGGAGGAGTTTCCTCATCCCGAGTTGGAATGGAAGACCATCGAGACGGAACACTTTCTCGTACACTTTCACACCGGTTCGGAGCGGACTGCCCGGGAAGTTGCGCGGGTTGCCGAGCGTGCCTACGGACCGATCACCGAGCTCTACCAACACAAACCCGACCAGCGTGTCAGCTTCGTGATTCGCGATTACGACGATTACTCCAACGGAGCGGCGTATTTCTACGACAACAAGATCGACATCTGGGCGCCCGCACTCGATTTCGAGCTTCGCGGGACGCATCCATGGATAGAAAATGTGGTGACGCACGAATTCACCCACATCGTCCAAATTCAGACGACGATGAAGATGGGAAGAAAAGTGCCGGCAGTGTACTTCCAGTGGCTCGGCTACGAAGCGGAGCGCAGGCCCGATGTGCTCTACGGTTTTCCGAACGTCATCGTTTCATATCCTCTCTCGGCATTCGTTATCCCGGCCTGGTTTGCCGAAGGGGTTGCCCAGTACAATCACCCAGATCTAACGTACGATCGGTGGGATACGCACCGTGATATGATCCTTCGCACGGCAATCCTCGATGGCAACGTACTGACGTGGGATGAAATGGCGGTCTTCGGTAAGACCAGTCTGGGCAATGAAGAGTCCTACAACGCCGGTTATTCGTTCGTTGCCTACATCGTTGATACGTACGGAGTTGAGAAGCTGCAAGATATTTCCCGAAAACTCGGTTCGCTCGGCAGAGCGACGATCGGCGGTGCGATCGAAGCGGCGCTCGGCAAATCCGGTGAGGATGTGTACGAGCAATGGAAGGAGGCCAAGCTTGCCCACTATCAGTCGGTTGTCCGGAAAACCAACTCGGCGAGGGTTCAGGGAGAAGTGATCGAAGAAGAAGGGTTCGGCAATTTCTATCCGGCGTTCAGTCCTGACGGCAAGAAGCTGGCGTACGTCTCGACAAAAGATAAAGATTATTTTTCGCTCAGTTCTCTTTGTCTCTACGACCTGGAGACGAAGAACAAGAAACTCGTGAAGTCCGGCATACGGTCAACGCTTTCGTTTTCGCCCGACGGGCGCTTTCTTTACTATTCGAAGCTGACAAACGCCAATCCTTATTGGTCCAAGCTCTCAGATCTCTACCGCTACGATCTGAAGGAAGAACGCGAGGATCGTCTGACTCGCGGCGCACGGGCGATGAATCCACAGGTATCGAGCGATGGGACGAAGATGACCTTCGTTGTCAATCATGACGGGACGGCCAATATTGCGATTGCAGATGCGGACGGACGAAATATTCGGAACGTGACAAACTTCGAGAACGGCGAGCAGGTGTTCACGCCCGTTTGGTCTCCGGATGGGAGAACGATCGCGTTCGGTTATTCGTCTCAACACAACCAATCCATCGCGACGATCGAGGCGGACGGCTCGAATTTCAGCATCGTGAAGAGCGATGGGGATTGCAGAAACCCAAGCTACTCGCGGGATGGACGATTCCTCTACTACGCATCCGACGTGACAGGAATCTTCAATATCTATGAATTGAATCTCGAAAGCGGTTCGACGAAACAGATTACGAATGTTGCCGGCGGGGCGTTTTTGCCTGTGGCGAACTCGGATGGGGCGCTCGCCTTCGCTCTGTACAGTTCCACCGGCTACAAAATTGCCCTCCTGAAGCAGGAAGAGAGAGAAGAGATTCAGTCAAGAGTGGCGACGTCAGTGGCCGCGAGAGTCAGTGGAATGACGTCCCCGGCTTCCCTGAAGTTATCAGCAGAAGAAAATGTAAATCCTACGTCGAAAGAGTACCGCAATGTGTTCACCAGTCTTTCGCTCATTCCGGTGGTGCGGATCGACAACTACAACCCGCGGAACAAAGGGCTCGACATTCTTAAGCCCGGATTGTACTTTTCGTCGACGGATGTAGTGGGGAAGCTCACTCTGTTCGGTGGTGCGGCAGTGAACAAGAAATTCGAGCGCGATCTCTTTTTTATCATAGAGTATCGCGACAAGGTTCCGGGATTGTTTCAGCTTGGGCTTGATCCTGTCGTATCGATCGAGGTGTATAACATCTCCCGCAAAACAGAAAACAATCTTGACTCATTGTTCAACAATATTCCCGTAGATGTTACGTACAACCTTTTAGAATTTGATTTGTTCTTGAAACAGAAAGTTTTAACTGAACAGACTGAATTGAAGCTTGGCTATTCCTTCAGCCGCTACAATGCTGATATTGGCTCGTTCATCAACCCAAATGATAATCGGCTCTATCCTTCTTTCCGCAGCATATATTTGATTGCCAGTGCTTTTAGTGCTCAACTAAAACATCAAGATGTTCTTCCTTCTGGTGAGTCTGAAATAAATCCGGTAGGCAGAATGATCATGTTGCGCTATGCTTTCGAACTCAACAGATTCAATCCTCTTAGTGAATTTGAGATTCGTAACGGATTCATTGAACCAGTATATACACATTACGATTTTCATCGCGTTGAGTTGTTCTGGAATGAGTATATTCCGCTTCCTCTTAAAAGACATACGCTCAGCCTGTCGCTCAAGGGCGGGTCAATACTCGGCAAGAACGTGGACGACTTCTTCAATTTTTATGCAGGCGGATTTACCGGGATGCGAGGCTATCCGTTTTATGCGCTCGGCGGCAACGAGTTCGCAACGTTCAATCTCGCCTACCGCTTTCCACTCTGGCGTTCCATCAATGCACGTGTCCTGCAATTCTATTTCACCAAGCTCTACGGCTCGGTGTTTGGCGATATCGGTGCGGCGTGGGGCGGCACAGCGCCGCCGCTCAACCAGTGGAAGACGGACGCCGGCTTTGAGCTGCGGCTTGAATCGTTTTCATTTTATGTCTATCCTACGCGTATCTTTTTCAGCGGGGCGTACGGGTTCGACCGGTTCACGCGCACCATCAACAATATCAACGTGACGTACGGCCGGGAATGGCGATTTTATTTAGGAGTTCTGTTTGGGTTTGAATTAAGTCAGACAGGGAAGGGTTTTTAGGATGGTGCATCGAACATTATTCCTCAGTCTCATCTGTTTGATGAGCGCTTCAAGCTCGAGTCAACCTTTAGCTCATAGTTCGCCGACGAAAGTATTTTCGTTGAGCGGGAACTTGAGACTCGACGTCGAGAACTCCACGAGACACGGCTTGGCACTACAGGATTCGGCCAGTGGTGCGATGTTGCACAAATCAGGTCTGCAAGCCGCGGCGTTTTCGATTCTCTTGCCGGGAGCAGGGGAATACTATGTGGGCGAGTATTGGAAAGCCGGTTCATTCCTTGCTGGGGAAGTAGGGCTCTGGGTTGCGTACGCCGTCTATACGTCGAAAGGCGATGACCAAACCAATTTCTTTCAGGACTTTGCAGACCAGCATTGGTCGGTAGTGAAATACGCGCTCTGGATCGAGCAGTATGGAAGTCAATTGAATCCCGACGTGAAGAACAACACCGGGCTTGTCACCAGCAACAACCCGAACCTCCCTCCGTGGTTGCGGGTCGACTGGGCAAGACTCAACGCTGCCGAGGCTTCCATCGGGCAAAGAACCGGAACATATTTTTCTCACCAGTTGCCGCGACGTCCCGACCAGCAGTACTACGAGCTGATCGGTAAGTATCCGCAGTTCAATCCCGGCTGGGACGATGCGAACGTGAACGCGAGCAACTTTTACACAGACCTGACAAAACGATTTCGGGATTACTCGGAGATGCGAGGGAAGGCCAACGACTTTTACAACATTGCCGGCACCGCAGCGAAACTCATTGTGTTAAACCACGTGCTCAGCGCGCTCGATGCAGCATGGTCTGCAGCACACCACAACAAGACTTTCAAGTTGGAAGCTCACGTAAGTCCCATTCAACGAGATTTTGGAGTGGTGGAATTTGTGCCGACGGCGCAAATCAGCGTCAGATTCTAGAACTTCACAACGCCAAAAATCCAATTCGCAACAACCACAAGAATTCCCACCGTGAAGAACCAGCCCAGGATATCCAGCCAGAATCCAGCTTTCATCATGTCTGTGATGCGGATATAGCCCGACGCGTAGACGAGTGCATTGGGAGGAGTTGCGACGGGCAGCATGAATGCCATTGATGCTGCAATCGCCGCGGCAAGAGCGAGTGCAACGGGATTCTCTCCGGTCTGTAAGGCAATCGAAATGACGATCGGCACCATCATGGAGGTGACAGCGGTATTCGAGGTCACTTCTGTGAGAAAATCGATCAGAAAGACGATGGCGAACATCATGACGAGTGTCGACGGAGTGCCGAAGAATCCTACGAACGAGTTCGCAATCCAGCTTGCCAAACCAGTTTTGAACATCGCGTCGGAGAGAGCGATCCCACCGCCAAACAAGAGAAGCGTGCCCCAATCGACGAACTTTGTGTCTTTCCAATCGAGAAGAAAAATTCCGTTGGAGAAATCAACAGGGATAAGAAAGAGAAGAAGGCCGACGGAAAGGCCGATGGCGTACTCGTCAATCCAGAGAAGGTGTGAGAAAAGAGAGTTGGGCAACAGCGATTCCCAGAAAGGATTGCTCACCCACAGGATGACGGCAAGCAGAAAAACAGCGAAGGTGCCTTGTTCTCCGCTCGACATCGGCCCAAGCTTCGATTGTTCCTCCAGCAGCCTTTTTTTTCCGCCAGGAAGAGAACGAGTTTCGGGTGGGTACAGCTTGAGCAAGACGAGCCAGGCAACAGGAAGAAAAGCGATCACGTACGGAACGCCGAACTTCATCCAATCAAGAAAGGTAATGCGCTGGTAGTCGGGGCTGTTGCCGAGCGTCGAGTTGAGAATGCCGAGAGCGATACCGTTTGGCGGCGTACCGATAATCGTCCCGATCCCACCGATGGATGCCGACCATGCAATACCAAGCATCAGAGCTGTTCCGAAGCGCGATTCACCCGGTTTGGCGTCAGTAAAGCTCAGAACGCCAAGTCCTAACGGTAACATCATTGCAGCCGTTGCCGTATTGGAAATCCACATCGAGAGCAAGGCCGTAACCAGCATCATGCCGAGGAGAGTCGACCGAGTGTCGTTGGCAATATTGCCGCGGGTGAGGAACCAAAGAGTGAACCGGCGGTCTAACTTCCATTTTTGCATCGCCGCTGCGATCAGGAAACCGCCGAGGAAAAGGTAGATGACAGGGCTGGCATAATTCAGCAAGATATTTTTCGGTGTAAATTCGAACACAGTTTTTCCTTGCAGCCCGACGATGTGAAAGAACGGCAGAACGACGGGAGGGAGCAGCGCCGTCGCAGGCAACGGAACAGCCTCGGTAATCCACCAGACGACCATCAGTACGAGCAATGCAAGCACAATTTGCATGGATCTGGCGAGTGTCGTTGCGTCGATGCTTGCATTGCTTTGGGAAATGATCCGCTCTGCAGCGGTCTGAAGCGTGCCGAAAGCAGGAAGGAACGCAAGAAGTACAAAAAGAAGGATACCAACAATGAACCCTGTTGCCCGAGCGCTCATCTGGATTGGTTTCTGTGTGAGTGACGAGCCAATATAATGAAGAATTTATCGAGTGCCAGATGTTGCGATGAAAAAGTTCACAAATAATTCCGTTGATTTTGCGGCGTCCGTCGGCTAAGTTGCGTCTCTATGGCAGGTAGAAAGGCTCAAAAATCGAAGGGTCAGCATTTCGTTGAGGTACCAGCATCCAGCGGTACACAACCCACCGGCGGCGGGAAGCTCACAGAGATTGTCATCCGCGGAGCACGTGTTCATAATCTGAAGAACATCAGCCTCTCGCTTCCTCGCAATAAGCTCATCGTCATTACTGGCGTGAGTGGCTCCGGTAAATCGAGCCTGGCGTTCGATACGATCTACGCAGAAGGCCAGCGGCGATACGTCGAAAGCCTCTCGTCGTACGCGCGCCAGTTTCTGGAGCGCATGGACAAGCCGGATGTTGATTTCATTCAGGGCATTAGTCCCGCGATCGCCATCGAACAGCGCACGCCCTCCCGTAATCCCCGTTCGACCGTAGCGACAACAACCGAAGTATACGATTATCTTCGCCTGCTTTTCGGCAGGATAGGCAAGACATACTGTCGCACGTGCGGCAGCTTGGTCAAGCGCGACTCCGTTTCCGATGTCGTCGACCGGTTGCAGCAAGAGCCCGATGGCAGCAAGTTCTACGTGATGTTTCCGATGCATGACCATCCGGGGCGGAGTGTAAAAGAGGAGTTGCAGGCGTTGAAGAAACGCGGCTTCTTCCGGATTGTCGTTGGCGATGAGCTCATCGATCTCAATGAAATAGAGTTCAAAGGAAAGGACAAGAAAGCGGTCAACATTTTAGTTGACCGGCTTCTCTTCCGCAAAGGAGAAAAAGAATCTGAAACCCGTTTGGCTGATTCAATCGAAACCGCGTTCATGGAAGGTGACGGCTACGTTTTGGTGAGGCTGACCGAGAAGAACCACACACTCCGGTTTGCTCAGCACTACGAGTGCCCGAACGACGGCTTGCGTTACGAGGACCCCGACCCGCGAATGTTCTCCTTCAACAATCCGGTGGGAGCGTGTCCGCAGTGCCAGGGATTTGGCCGGTCGATTGGCATTGACATGTCACTTGTGGTTCCCGATCCCAACAAAACGATTCGGCAGGGAGCCATTCAACCGTGGACGTTCCCGCGCTGGCGAGAGAATCTTGTCGACCTCTTGAAAGTCGCGAAGAAGGCAGGCGTGCCGACAGATGTTCCGTTTAAAGAATTAACCGTAGAGCAGCGTGACGTCGTATTGAATGGTTACGACGGGTTCGATGGGATTCATAGATTCTTCCAGTTCATCGAGCGAAAGTCGTACAAGATACACTACCGGGTCTTCCTGAGTCGTTACCGGGGTTACACGACCTGCACGCTCTGTAACGGTTCTCGCCTGCGTCAGGAAGCGCTCAATATCAAAGTCGCCGGCAACACAATCCACGAAGTCGTTCGCATGACCATTGCTGACGCGAGTGGCTTTTTCCAGACTCTGAAATTGTCTCCCTATGATTTAGGTGTTGCGCGGAGGATAGTGGAGGAGTTGAAGAAAAGGCTCAGGTTCCTGAATGATGTCGGCATTGGTTACATCACGCTCGACCGTCTAACGATGACGCTTTCGGGTGGCGAGTATCAGCGCATTAACCTTGCCACGTCGCTTGGGTCGTCGCTGGTTGGTTCATTGTATGTCCTGGATGAACCCAGCATCGGCTTGCATCCGCGTGACTGTGCTCGGTTAGTCAAGATACTGAAATCCTTACGCGACCTTGGGAACACCGTCCTTGTTGTCGAGCATGACGATGAAATGATCCGAACCGCCGACATCGTCGTCGATATGGGCCCGCGTGCCGGTGAACATGGTGGTGAAGTCGTGTTCAACGGCAGCGTCGATCGGCTCCTTCGACACGATACAGCGATTACCGGCAAATATCTCAACGGCGTCTTGTCGATTCCGACGCCCAAGAAACGTAGAAAAGATTCCGAGCGGTCGATCTTTATACGTGGTGCCTCGGAGAACAATCTCAGGAATCTCAACGTCCGCATTCCGTTGAATCTCTTTGTCTGTGTAACCGGTGTCAGTGGATCAGGGAAGAGTACCCTCGTACATGATGTCCTCTACGCAGGAATGCAAAAAGAAAAGCAAGGCTTCGATGGCCATGTAGGAAAATTTCGCGCTATTGAGGGTCTCGAGCATGTCGATCGAATGGAAATGGTCGACCAGTCTCCCATCGGCCGAACACCGCGTTCAAATCCCATCACCTATATTAAAGCCTTCGATCAGATCAGGGATTTGCTTGCGAATGTTCAAGCTGCAAAGATACGCGGTTTCAAGCCTGGATATTTTTCATTCAATGTTCCCGGCGGCCGCTGCGATGTGTGCGAGGGAGACGGTGTACAAAAGATCGAAATGCAGTTTCTGGCAGATCTCTACTTGACGTGTGAAGCATGTAAGGGCAAACGTTTTAAGCAGGAAGTGTTGGAGATTCGCTATCATGGCAAGAACGTTCATGATATTCTGAACATGACCGTGAAAGAGGCTATAGAATTCTTCTCGCTCCACGCGGAGGGGAAGCGTGTCATCAGACGATTGCAGGTATTGGATGATGTCGGCCTCGGCTATTTGCGGCTTGGGCAACCGGCAACGGCGCTCTCGGGCGGCGAGGCGCAGCGGTTGAAGTTGGCAAACCACCTCGGCTTCTCCGAGTCTGAGGGACATACGCTGTTTATTTTCGATGAGCCGACGACGGGCCTGCACTTCGACGACATTGCCAAACTTCTCACGTGCTTTGACGCACTGCTCGCCGCCGGTCATTCGTTGGTTGTCATCGAGCACAACATGAATGTTGTTAAATGTGCAGATTTTATCATCGACCTCGGACCCGAAGGGGGGGACGAAGGAGGTGAAGTTGTCGCCGTAGGGACCCCCGAGGAGATCATGGGGATTGACCGATCGTACACCGGAAAGTTCTTGAAGAGATACATTGTGCCTGATTAAGGAGGGAAGTCGATGAAACGGTTTCTTATGTTTATGCTGCTCGCGGTACTGAGTGTAGATTCGATGGTGGCTGCGGAACAAAAGAAATTGGGGATCGGGATCATCCTCGGAGCCCCAACAGGTTTTTCGTTCAAGTACTGGACCACGCCACAGACTGCGATTCAGGGAGCGGTCGGGGGCGGGTTTGGCGGAATCACTATCGGGGCAGATTTTACCACCCATACGAACGCGTTTAACAAAAGCGATCTCCCATTCTACTATGGTCCGGGTCTCTTTTTTGGTTCGGCAGGGTTTGGTGGACCGAAATATTCTCGTGAAGATTTAGCGTTGGGAGGGAGATTTATCTTTGGTGTGAACTACCTATTTCCCGAACATCCGTTTGACTTTGCTTTTGAACTTGGTCCGGCACTACTGCTTACGCCAGAGGTGGGTGTCGGCATTGAAGTGGGGATTGCGTTTCGTTTCTACCCGTGAGCCGCTTGTGATAAGAGTCACTGTGTGTCAGTTCTGCATCCACTATGTTGCACACAGATTCCTGAAGCACGTTGCAGGACATGGAGCTAAGGGGAGGCTCTGAGATTCTCAAAGTGCTTCAGGTTTTTTTTTGCCTACCTAGTACATCGAGCCAAAATTCAGCGTTATGAAAAATCCACCGAATTCTTTCACAAATACTTTGTCGAGAATCTCAATACCGTTCTTGAACGGTATGAAATAGTACCGGAAACTGATGCCGCTGAGCGTTCCTTTGTCGAGGCCGAAGTACGCCCCCCCCCCGATGTATCCTCCGAGCGTATACCGTGCCCGACCATATTTCAAACTGTTGAAGAACTCTATCTGCTCGATGGTCGTAAAAGAACCGCCACCCGATAATTGCTCAGTGCGTTGAATGGAGTACGGGGCGACGAAAATCATAGAAGGACCTAGTGCTGCGCTCAGATAAGGTCGGAAATTATCGACGATGTCGTCCTTAAAAAGACGATACTGGACGCCGATTGAAATGGGAAACATCAGCAGACGATTCTTCTTTCCCGGTACAAATGTTTGGCCTGTAAACTGGTTGTAGTACTCCACCTCCCCTTCATCCTTGACGTCGGATAGCGCCAGGCTCACAAATCCCGAGACTTCATCAGTAAATTCGTGACGCCAAAAGCCACCGAGCCCGAAGCCGTTGTTGGAAATCATGAGGTCGACGCCCCAGGCATTGCGAAAAGGTTTGTAACTTGACGCATTAATGAGATCAGGCTTTGACGGCTGGAACACGATCGTAGTATCATTCGATAAAGGGTCCTGCGCCTGAAGGTTGGCTACGAGCAAAAAGAGGAGCGCATGCAGGGTGGTGACACGATTCATCGTCTTCATGAGGATACCCCTTCGTTATTGTGTCTTTCATTCTGCAACGGTCTTGGCTGCTCAAGAGTTCCGGTGTCACCCGTAATCTATCAATTCACCGCGAAGATAGCAAACTTAAGATACCTCGTTTCGGGCATCGCATTCAAGACGGGGTGGTCTGGACTTGCACCGGCAAATTCGAGCATTTGCATCGTACGATGTAAGGAGCGGGCCGCGGCCTCTATCGTCAACAGGAATGACTCTTCTGTCACATGATGCGAACAGGAGGCGGTTGCCAGTATTCCGCCGGAATTCAGCAGTTTCAGGGCTGCAGCATTGATCTCTTTATAACCTCGCAGGCCGGTAGCGACGGTTTTCTTGCTCTTGCTGAAAGAAGGAGGGTCCAAAATCACCGCATCAAACCGCTTCCCCTCGGCCTCCAATTGCTTAAGACATTCGAAAGCGTCTCCGGTTTCGAAGTGGACATTCTCCATCTGATTGATCGTGCTGTTAACACGAGCCTTCGAGACCGCTGTTTGGGAAATATCCAATCCTCTCACGTTTCCTGCCGTCGCTTTTGCTGCATTCAGTGCAAAGCCGCCTTCGTTGCAGAAGCAGTCGAGCACAGCTGCGTCTTTCGTGTAGCGCCGTAAAGCGTTCCGATTGAGTCGTTGATCCAGAAAAAAACCCGTCTTCTGCCCGTTCAGAAGGTCTACCTTGAACTTTAGACCGTTTTCAGAGATGATGGTTTGATCGAGCGTGCCTCGGAGAACACCTTTCTCTAAGGGTAAGTTTTCCAAGGTGCGCAGGGGTGTCTCGTTTCTTTCCACGATAGCTTTGGGGTGAAACAGCGACTCCAAGACGTCGCAGATGAGGGTAAGCCTCCGATCCATCCCGAAGGCGAATGTTTGGACAGAAAGGAATTCGTTGTACTTGTCGATCACGAGGCCCGGGAGGAAATCGCTTTCGCCATGCACGAGTCGATAGGTATCGGAGTCGGGGAAGAGGCGCTTTCGTAGCTGCAGTGCTTGTGTGATACGACGTTCGAAAAAATCGAAAGAAATTTCTTCCCGTTCCCTGCTGAGCAGGCGCGCACAGATCAACGAATGAGGATGATAGAATCCAATGCCGAGAAATTTTTCGTCGTACCGGAGTAGCTCTACGACATCGCCCGGTTCCGGTTCGCCGCGGACAGCTTTGATCTCATTGCTGAAGACCCACTGGTGACCCTGGGCGATGCGGTGTTCTTCGTTTTTCCGCAATACAAGTTGTTTCTTCACGCAAGCAAAGTAGAGAGAATTGCCACCAGAAGCAACCTGAAGGCGCTCTCTTCACAGGGTGGGTAGCTCATGGTAGTGCAGTTTGTTGCAACAGTCGCAAAGGTTTGATATATTTCTTTTGCAATTTGCACACAAGCACTCTTGCGAATTGTCCTCCACATGAGTCTTGTCAAATTCCGCTCTCCAATTTACGCAAGGAGATTCCTGCAATGACGAATATTGAAGAATTACTCGGCGCCGATGCCAAATCGCTGCTTGAACACCAATGTAAAACGATCTCCAAAGATTCTCTTCACCTCCCCGGTCCGGATTTTGTCGACCGGGTCTACGCACTTTCTGACCGCCCGACACCCGTGCTGAAAAGTTTGCAGCAACTCTTTTCTCATGGCAGAATGGCGGGGACGGGTTACCTTTCAATCCTTCCTGTCGATCAGGGTATAGAGCACTCTGCGGGCGCGTCGTTCGCCCCGAATCCGATTTACTTCGACGGCGACAATATCGTGAAACTGGCCATTGAAGGGGGATGTAATGCTGTGGCTTCGACGCTCGGTGTGCTAGGCTCTGTGGCGCGAAAATACGCTCACAGGATTCCGTTCATTCTCAAGTTCAACCACAACGAGTTTCTGTCTTATCCCAACACGCATGATCAATCGATGTTTGCGAGCATCAAGCAGGCGTACGATATGGGAGCAGTGGCGGTTGGTGCGACGGTTTATTTCGGATCTCCCGAATCGCGGCGGCAGATTTGGGAGGTGAGCCAGGCTTTTCAGCAGGCGCATGAAATGGGGATGGCAACCATTCTCTGGTGCTATCTACGGAACCCGGCGTTTAAGACGAAAGAGAAAGACTACCACGTCGCCGCAGACTTGACAGGGCAAGGTAACCATCTCGGTGTCACGATTGAAGCGGATATCATTAAACAGAAATTGCCGGAGAACAACGGTGGGTACAATGCATTGAACATGGCAGGCTCAAGTTATGGAAAAACAGACAAGCGTGTCTATACGGAACTATCGAGCGACCATCCTATCGATTTGACCCGTTACCAGGTTGCGAATTGCTACATGGGTCGCGCCGGACTGATCAACTCCGGAGGTGCGTCGGGACAAAACGATACAGCGGAAGCCGTCCGCACGGCAGTGATTAACAAGCGCGCGGGAGGGATGGGGTTGATCTCGGGCCGCAAAGCATTCCAGCGTCCGATGAACGAAGGTGCACAGATTCTGAATGCGATTCAGGATGTGTACCTGTCGAAGGACGTGACGATCGCGTAACCGAATGTGTGAGTGAATCTCTCGTCGCTGTTCGGTACTGTCAAGACGTTGTGCGTGGTTTGCCAACTTGCCCCGCGGCAGCGGGGCATTGTTATTTCTGTGTAACGGGAAAAGGATGCGGTCTTGAGTTCGATTCGATCTGTTATTTTTGACATGGACGGAACGATAACCCAGACGAATCAACTGATCTTCGATTCGTTCAATTACATTGCCGAAAAGTATCAGGGCAAAAGGTATTCCGAACGAGAAATCACGGCCATGTTTGGGCCGCCGGAAGAAGGTGCGCTGATACCGATGGTAGGACATGAGCGCATCGAAACAGTTCTCAAGGAATACCTCGATTTCTATCGAAGGAACCATTCCAAGCTCGCGAAGCTGTATCCCGGCATCGTCGATGTGCTCGAGTTTCTCAGGACGCGTGGATGCAGGCTTGCGCTGTTTACCGGCAAAGGCATACACACAACGACCATCACGTTGCAGGAGTTTGGGCTTCAGCAATACTTCGATTACGTTGTCACGGGCAATGATGTGGTAAACCATAAGCCGTCGGCGGAAGGGATTCGAAAAATCATCCAACAGTTTGCGTTCAAGCCCGAAGAGTTCCTGATGGTGGGCGATTCAGTCTCCGATGTGAAAGCTTCCCGCGAGGCAGGAGTCAAGATGGCGGCTGTGCTGTGGGACTCGTATGCGAAAGAGAGGGTTCAACAAATGGAGACGGACTACAAATTTCACACGGTAGCCGGCTTTTTCCAGTGGCTCAAAACACGATTTGACTAAGATGAATTATCTCGGACAAGGTTTTTCCCGATACTACTTCAGTGGGCAGCGACCGCAAATCCTGTGAGATCATTTCTCTTCATCCTGTGTCTCTCGGCGAGTAGTTTGTCCTTTAGCCAGGAGGTGCTTTCCGACCGCATCAAAGGACTTCGAATCTTCGGACCCGTGCAGGCAGGGTTTCCCGTGGTCATTCAAGATTCAACGTCGATAACGATTGAATTCGACCTGAATGAGGACCACCCGGCTGACATCCGGCTCAGGTACTATCATTGTGACCGAGACTGGAATCGGACACGTACCAGTTTTATCAACGATGACATGCGTAACAAGACACGATTCCCCTTACCGTATGAAGCAGCGCCGTCTGGCGTAGAGTATTACCGATTTCATTATACCGTCCAATTACCCGGTATCCCGGAGGTGCAACGTTTTCTTTATTCGGGAAATTATATATTAGAACTGTGGGATGACCGGGAAGAACAACTGCTTGCTCGAGCGAAATTCTTTGTTGTCGAAAAGACGATCAAACCAACGATACGAGTGCCCAACCGCCAGTTGTCGTCGGTAGAGAACCCGTTCAACAAACGACATCGGGCCGAAGTTCAGTTTACCATCCCCGAAGTCGTGACGCGCAGGGAAGAGATCAGCACGTCTGGTGCGCTTCTTGGTCAAAGCCTCCAAAAAGAGGAAAGCTTGTCCCCCATCTTGCTGACGACGGTTGATATGTACAAGAACCGAGAGGCGTATTCCCCGAAACGTATTGATGCCAACAGTCCGGGCTCCAATACGTTTGTCTATGGCCTTGGAACGAGGCGTGTTCGATTCGTGATTGATGATCTTGTTCCTGGAAATGAGTATCGGAGACTCGACCTGCGTAATGTCACCGACTATCCCCCGAACAAACTCTTGCGGTTGAGGCAAGGGTCGGATGTGAGTCGAATGTTATTCCGAGCTGCACGAGACAACAATGGATTTTCATCGCTGGTCACTGGAAATCGCTATGCCGACTATGTGCAAGTCCAATTTGAATATCGCGACGATTCAAGAAATTCCGGGGACTCTATTTTTATTGTCGGCGATTTCAACGGTTGGAATCCCACGGCCTCCGCAGTGATGCGGTATGATGAATCGACGAAACGATTTGTCTGGCTGACGTGGCTGCGCCGCGGTGAGTACGATTACCAATATACTCTTGGCAATGATTGGGTTGCTCTCGAAGGTAACGACTGGCGGACGGTGAACGTCTACACTGCACTCGTCTACTATAAGGATGAGCGATTTGGAGGTTTTGACAGGATCGTGGGATTTGTACAGGGACGAAGTTCCGGTCAGAACGAAGCGACAGACCTATAAGACGGACGAAAGAATGAAAACAATCTCAGTTGGTGTCGTAGGAACAGGGCACCTCGGCAGCTTGCACACGAAAATGTATGCAACGATGGATTTCGTTGAATTGAAAGGCGTCTATGATGTCGACGCAACGAAAGCGGAACAGGTCGCAGCTCAATTTGGAACGAAAGCCTATGAAAGTCTTGAGAGGCTGGTAAAGGACGTCGAAGCGATAAGCATCGCCACCACGACCAAAGCCCATTTTGACGTTGCCCGGAAGGCCATTGAACAAGGAGTCCATGTGTTGGTCGAAAAGCCGATAACAGAAACAATCGGTCAGGCGCGCACGCTGGTCGAAACGGCGGAGCAAAAACGCGTGAAGCTGCAAGTTGGGCACATCGAGCGATTCAACTCTGCGATTCTCGCGCTCGACCAGTATCACCCGAAGCCGATGTTCATTGAATCGCACCGGCTTGCGCAGTTTAACCCGCGCGGCTCGGACGTTGCGGTGGTGCTCGATCTGATGATTCACGACATCGACCTGATTCTCAGCCTTGTGGATTCGCCGGTCAAGCGCATTGATGCCAACGGCGTTGCAGTTGTCTCGGATAGTGTCGACATCGCAAATGCACGACTGCAGTTCGAAAACGGTTGTTTCGCGAACGTCACGGCGAGCCGCATCTCGCAAAACAAAATGCGGAAGATGCGCTTGTTCCAGCACGATGCGTATATTTCCGTCGATTTCCTCCAGGGGTCGGCCGAGGTCTTTAGGCTGGTCGATGAAGGAGACCCTCACTTGAAACCGACGCTGATGCTGGGCCAGATCGAGCAGGGAACAAAGAAGCGGCTGATCATCTACGAACAGCCGGAGATCAAAGAAGTCAACGCGCTCCAGTACGAGCTTCAGCTTTTTGTGGACTCCGTTCGCAACGGAACAGAGCCACCGGTGACGGGGCATGATGGTCTGCAGGCACTTGAGGTAGCGCAGGAAATTCTCCAAATCATTGAATCCCAACATCTCAAAATCTAACGGTGCAGAAGCAGATCGATATATCCGAACCGTTGCTGAAAAAGATTGGCGAGCTAGCCGACCGGGTATCGCTGCGCGCGTTCGTTGTGGGCGGCTATGTTCGTGACCTGCTGCTTCGAAAAGAGGTCAAGGACATCGACGTCGTTGTGATAGGGAACGGTGTCGAGTTTGCCACGAACGTCGCAAAGTCGCTGGGGCGAACGAATCTGGTGACGTTTGAGAACTTCGGCACAGCAATGCTCCAGCTTGATGACTGGAAGCTTGAATTCGTCGGCGCAAGGAAGGAGAGTTATTCGAAAGCCTCCCGAAAGCCGCTGGTTGAGGTTGGAACGTTGGAAGACGACCTCTCTCGGCGTGACTTCACCATAAACACCCTTGCGGTCTCGTTGAACAATGCTGATTTCGGAAACCTGAATGACCCGTTTGGCGGTCAAAGAGATTTAGAATGCCGCCTCCTCCGAACGCCATTGGACCCGAAAGCAACGTTCGACGACGATCCCCTGCGGATCATGCGAGCGTTCCGGTTCGCTTCTCAGCTCGGTTTTGAAATCGAACCGTCGGTCTTTGAGGCTGCGAAAGCAATGCGGGATCGACTCACGATTGTTTCGCAGGAGCGCATTTCGGATGAGTTCTTGAGGATCATAGAGAGTCCCAAGCCGTCAATTGGCTTGAGCCTGATGTTCGATGCCGGGGTTATAGACATCATATTCCCCGAAGTTGCACAATTAGCCGGAGTCGACCAGCGGCAAGATCATCATCATAAAGACGTTTTTCTCCACACGCTTATGGTCGTTGATAATATCAGTCAGACAACGGAGAATGTTTGGCTCCGGATGGCTGCGCTCTTGCATGATATCGCCAAGCCTCGCACGAAGGCCTTCAAGGAAGGAATCGGTTGGACGTTCCATGGCCACGAAGAGCTTGGTGCCCGCATGGTCAAGCCGATCTTTCGCCGTCTGAAGTTGCCGCTTGAGCACGTGAAGTATGTCGAGAAGCTCGTGCGTCTTCACCTTCGTCCCATGGCGTTGGTGGATGAGGGGGTGACGGATTCTGCGGTCCGCCGGCTGATGTTTGAGGCATCAGACGAGCTGGATGATTTGATGAAACTCTGTCGTGCAGATATCACGTCAAAAAATCCGAAACTTGTCGAGCAGGTCGAACGTAACTACGACAACGTTGTAAAGAAGATGGAAGAAGTGGAGGAGAGAGACCGCATCCGCAACTGGCAGCCGCCGGTTCGAGGGGAGGAGATCATGCAGGTCTGTGGA
>CAYJSZ010000018.1:0-31705 GCA_964372545.1 uncultured Ignavibacteriaceae bacterium | reverse complement strand
TCATTTGACAATCCAAAACTTATTCCCAAGCTGCGTTTTTCCGCAGCCTGCTAGTGTGGGATGCACAAATACTCAGCCATCTCAAACTAACAGGCAAGCGTCTTGGCTTTCTCATTAATGTTAATGTTTCTCTTATCAAAAACGGAATAAAAAGATTCATTCTCTAACTCATTTCGTGCCTTAGTGTCTTTGTGGCATCATGAAAAATGAACTACAAAAAGAATTTGAGCAGTGCCGTGCGATCATTGCAGAGAACACACGCTTTGTCCTCACCACCCACGTGAACCCCGATGGCGATGGGTTGGGCAGTGAGATAGCGCTTGCGGAGTTTCTCAAAGCTCTCGGTAAGCACGCGACGATCCTCAACCACAGCCTAACGCCGTACTATTACGAATTCCTCGACCCGGGGCAGGAGATTCTCCAGTTTAAGGCCGACCTCCATGCAGGCATCATTCGGGAAGCGGACGTCATCTTCGTCCTCGACACGAACAGTCCTGACCGCCTCGTGAGTCTGAAGCCGTTCGTTCTCGACAGCAAGGCAAGAAAGGTCTGCATCGACCACCACCTGGATAAAGTGGATTTCGCCGACCTCTACATTCTTGACGATCCTTCAGCTGCAACCGGCGAAATCGTTTATCGACTGCTTCAGTTCCTCGGACAACATCGTTTCAACAATCAGATAGCAACCGCGCTCTACACCGCGATCATGACGGATACCGGTTCGTTTCGATTTCCAAAAACGGATGCAGAAATTCATCGACAGGTCGCCCATCTTATCGAGTGTGGCGCCGATCCTGTGGCAATTTACCAGCAGGTGTATGAACAAGGCAATGCCGGTCGAC
Source organism: uncultured Ignavibacteriaceae bacterium (assembly GCA_964372545.1). Classification (GTDB taxonomy): domain Bacteria; phylum Bacteroidota; class Ignavibacteria; order UBA10030; family UBA10030; genus CAYJSZ01. The sequence continues at coordinate 30,863 of CAYJSZ010000018.1, read as the reverse complement.
TTCAGCTAACTGGGAAAGCGCTCTCGACTTTGCAAACTACGCAGGATGGCAAAGTGGCGAGCATCCTTGCGACAACAGAGATGTTTCGTTCGACGGAAACCTCGGAAGTTGATACCGATAATCTGATCAACTACACGTTGAGCATTAAAGGTGTGCAGATCGGTTTGATGCTGACCGAAGTGGACGAGGGGGTGAAGATCGGCTTCCGTTCAAAGGGCGAAATCTGGATCAACCGACTGGCAAAAGAGTTCGGTGGCAACGGACACAAGAACGCCGCCGGCGCCCGCGTGCCAAACGGAACCATCGATGAACTCCTCCCAAAAGTTTTAGAACGAGCTAAGAACTACACTATCTAACGAGGGACGAACATGAAACTATCGTTTCAGACTGGGTCGGTCAAAAACATTTCCGCAGAGGTCGTGGCAACATTCGTTCACCAAGAGAAATCTTTGTATCAGAAAGAAATGAAAGCGCTCGAGACTCTCTTTGGTAATCGCATTGCTGATGTGCGGAAGGCGGGTGATTTCAAAGGAAAGGCGGGAGAATCTCTTCTTGTGTATTTAGATGGCGGAGCAAAAACTCACCGCTTGCTTCTGGTCGGCCTTGGTGAAGACAAAGCAAAAGACGATCTCTCCTCGAAGCTCGAACGATTCCGCCGTGCTGCTGCAACAGCCGCAAAAAAAGCGAAATCCCTGAAAGCACGAAGCCTCGCACTCGCGCTCCCTCCTCTTGAAAAGGGCGCTGCTGAAGCAATTACGGCGTTTGCAGAAGCCGCCGCACTTGCCCTCTATCGCTTTGACAAGTATCTCTCCAAGGCAAACCCAGATGACAAAAAGCGGGTCGAGAAAATTATTCTCTGTTCCGATGACATTCCGCTGCAAAACGTCGGACCAAAAGCTGTACAAAGCGCGCAAACTCTTGTTGAAGCAACCTGTACCGCACGCGATTTAGCCAACGCCCCCGGCAACGAGATTTATCCGGAAACTCTTGCCAAAGCAGCACAAGACACCGGCAAACGCGCGGGCTTCAAGGTTACCGTCTTCGATGAACATAAAATTGCCAAACTCGGCATGGGCGGTGTCATTGGCGTGGCAAAAGGAAGCGCACGTCCCCCCCGCTTCATCATCTTGGAGTATGGCAAGTCATCTACGAAGCCCGTAGTACTCGTTGGCAAAGGGGTGACATTCGATACCGGCGGAATTTCCATCAAGCCATCTGCGTCGATGGGTGAGATGAAGATGGACATGTCGGGTGCGGCGGCGGTCGTTGGAACGTTTGAGGCGGTGGCTCGGCTGAAATTGCCTGTGCATATCGTTGGTTTGATTCCTGCCGTTGAAAACATGCCAAGTGGCAGCGCAACACGACCTGGCGATATCCTGCGACACTACAACGGAAAAACCTCCGAAGTCGACAACACCGATGCCGAGGGTCGCTTGATTCTCGCCGATGCGTTAGCCTACGCAGAACGATACAAACCCGCTGCGGTTATTGATCTTGCGACATTAACCGGCGCCTGCGTTGTCGCGCTCGGTCATTTTGCAACCGGCATGATGGGCAATGACAGCGGATTAATGGATAAACTGAAAGAAGCGGGAGAGAAGACTTACGAGCGCGTGTGGCCGCTTCCGCTCTATGATGAATACGAAAAACTCATCAAGAGCGACGTTGCGGATGTCAAGAATACCGGCGGTCGCTGGGCTGGCGCAATTACGGCTGCATGGTTCCTGAAAAAATTCATCGGCGATTACAAGTGGGTGCATCTGGATATCGCTGGAACCGCGATCTTGGAAGAAGCAGGCGAGTACACGCCGAAGGGCGGCTCAGGCGTTGGGGTGCGGTTGCTGACGGAGTTCTTGAAGAATTGGAAGTAGCACTTCAATCCCATTCTTGCTATCTTCCCGCTAAGAAAGCTGAAGGCCTTCGCTATGGAAGTAGATGAAATAATCAGAAAAGTATACGGCATTATCAGAACCCATCTGTCTGAAGAGTATAGAATCTACCTCTTCGGCTCGTGGGCGAAGGGAAACGCCTTGCCGTTTTCTGATCTCGATAGAGGGATTCTGGGCCCGACTCAAGTACCGTGGGATGTAATGTCAAGAATTCTCAACGAAATAGACGATCTTCACACTCTCCGATCGGTCGATGCGGTAGATCTCACATCGGTTGGTGAAACATTCAGAAACACCGTGCTTGCTTCGGGAGTACCCCTTACGGATGAAAGAGTTTCTTCTCTCATATGAACAATCCTTGAGCCGCCTGAGAGACGTTCTCAGCAAAGAGAAAAGCATCGAGACCAAGGGATGCGGCCATCAAAAGGTTTGAACTGACAACTGAGCTTACATGGAAAACGCTTCAAGCTCTCTTGAAAGAAGAACGGTAACTACTCAGTGATGGAAAAGAACAAAGCTCTTTTTTCTTTAATCCCGCTTTGCGGGACACACCGATTCCCCCTATTGAAGATTGAATCATTTAGCCATTGATTCATTGGCTCAATGGTCCGATGACTCAATGACCCGATGGATCAATCTTTTAGCCTTCATCCGTGGTGAAATAACTGAGTAGTTACCGACTCCCGAACTATGTTAGACCATTTGAGCAGTTGTTGTTGAGCATGAAAAATCATAGCTCTCGTTGAAATATCAATTGGCGTACGTTTTTAGTACCCGTGGCCTTCGCACTTACCTTGCTTGTCCTGCCTTTTCTGGGTATATTTCACTGAAATTTATACCACAATTTTTTCTCAGAAAGGCACGCTTCTGGTTACGTTTACAACCCACCGGCTTCAAACGCTCTTTGACAAGCTCACCGGCAAGCGCATAGCCGTTGTTGGTGATCTAATGCTCGACCGTTACTACTGGGGCGCTGTGACGCGCATTTCACCTGAAGCGCCTGTGCCGGTCGTTGAAGTTGAATCGGAGTCGACGCACCTGGGTGGGGCGGCAAATGTCGCAAACAACATTGCCTCTCTCGGTGGTGTCCCGTTGATGGTTGGAGTCGTGGGGGATGATACTGGCGGCCACGAGCTCAGGAAAATCGTTCATGCCAACGGGTTTCCCACGGAAGGGATTGTGGTGGAATCAAGGCGACCCACGACGATCAAAACAAGGGTGATCGCCCATCACCAGCATGTGGTACGGATCGACCAGGAAGTGAAAAACGACATCAGCGATGAGGCTCAGTCGAAGATCCTCGACGTGTTGCGCAACACGGTCGATTCGCTTGATGCAATGATTCTGGAAGACTACAACAAAGGCGTCATCGTCCAGAAACTCATTCCGGAACTTGTTGCCCTCGCACGAAGCAAGGGAAAGATCGTCACGGTTGACCCGAAGTTTCATAACTTCTTTGAATATAAGCGTGTCACGGTATTCAAGCCGAATAGGAAAGAAACAGAAGAAGCCCTTGGCTGCCGTTTACGAGATCGGGAGTCGGTAGAGAAGGCGGGGAGGGAACTTGTGGAACGTCTCGCCGCCGACAATGTTCTTTTGACGAGAGGAGAACAGGGGATCTCTTTGTTCGAGAAGTCGGGCACCATTAGTCATCTTCCGACGCGCGCGCGGCATGTCGCCGATGTTTCCGGCGCGGGTGATACGGTTATCTCAACGTTGACCATGTCGCTGGCCGCCGGGGCAGATATCCAGGAAGCGTCGTCCCTGGCGAATTTTGCGGGCGGTGTCGTATGCGGGGAAGTCGGTATTGTTCCCATCGAGCGCAAAGCCCTCTTCAATGCGATGATGGATCACAACAACCATTCACCGGGAGGGAAGTGATGGGACAGGTCGTGACGCGGGCGGAGTTGGCCGAGATTCGCCGCGGCTTGAAAGTGCAAGGGAAAAAAGTTGTGTTTACGAACGGTTGTTTCGACATCCTCCATCGCGGGCACACAGACTATTTGCAGAAGGCGAAAGCAATAGGTGATGTGCTCATCGTCGGAGTGAACACCGACGAATCGGTCAGGCGGATCAAAGGAGAGAAGCGGCCCGTGGTCGGTGAGAGTGACCGCGCCCATGTCCTTGCAGCCTTGACGAGTGTGGACTACGTCTGTCTCTTTGATGAAGATACGCCGTATGAACTCCTGCAGGCAATTCTTCCGGATGTGTTGGTGAAGGGGGCCGATTGGCCGGTGGAGCAGGTTGTCGGCAGGGATATCGTGGAGGCGGCAGGAGGGTCCGTCCAAACTTTGGAGCTCCTCCCCAATCGGTCGACAACGCAGATCATTAAGACCATCACAGAACGCTTTGCGTCCACATAGCGGCCTTTTCGTGCAGTGCGAAAATTCGTCCGAGCCACATATTACCTCGTCGGCAGCCTTTTCTTTCTCGCTATAGCTATCGCGGGATTTACACAGACGAAAACATTTCGCTCCTATCTCCATCGGGTTCTCACAGATCTTGCAGCAACAGAGCTCCATGGTGAGCTGACATTTGACTCGCTGGAGGGGAATCTCTTCACCGGGTTTTCTATCCAAAGGCTTTCGCTCGCGGAATCCGGCCGGCCTGTGCTGACCGCGGACCGTCTGCAGGCGCGGTACGAGCCGCTCGGTTTCATCGTCAATCGGCCGACGTTTCTGAGTATCAAGCTTGATAATCCCCGGATTCAGCTTGTTCGTTCCTCCGACGGAACGTGGAATATCGGTCGCCTGATCCCTCCACCTTCCGCCGATCATACTCCATCATCCACCATTCTCACTCTGAGGAGCGTTCAGCTCTCAAATGCCGAGGTCGTGATTGTCGATTCCGTCAAGCTTATGGCCGACCGCGAGCCGACTCCGGAATCCCCGCGTTCGCTGACCGACCATCCCATGCTCACGCTCAAGGCGCTGAACTTCTCCGGCTCATTGCGTGTCGCTCCGCAGCGGGTTGACGCGGCTGTGCGACAGTTTGCTTTCGTCTCAGACCAACCGGCGTTCGTTCTTTCACGTCTTAGCGGAGAGTTTCTACTGACGAAGTCCGACGTTGGCGTCAAGCAACTGCTCGTGGAAACGCCGGCGTCTCGACTCACGATCGATGCGAACCTGAGGAATGTTGACATCGTTCAGGTCCGGAACGTTCGAGAGCTGGAGCAAAAGCCCGTCAATCTCACACTGGCGATCGACCGCCTCAGTTTCCCGGAGATCAAACAGTTGTTTCCCACTGTGTTCGGTTCTCTTGACCGGGAAATTAAGTTGCACGCTAGAGTTGCCGGCACGGTCGGCAAGCTGCGGGTGGACAACCTTGTTGTACAAACGCCGCGCTCACTCCTTCGTGTGGAAGGAACCGTTTCGAACGTGTCTCATCCACAAGACCTTGAAATGGATTTCGTGTGTCTCAGCAATCGCATCGATCCGACCGAAGTTCCCCGGTATCTCCCCGCGGCGGCGCTGCCCGACCTTCAATCGATGGGAGATCTCACGTACAACCTTCGTTTTACCGGAAAGCCGACGGCGTTCAAAGTCCGATTCGAGGGAACAAGCAAGGCCGGTCGTCTCGATGCAGACGGCGACCTTCAGATCCAGGATGGCGAGCTGTCGTACGACGCCACGGTGAAAACATACAATTTCGATCTCGGCGGAGTGTTCAACGATAAGACACTTCAGAGCAAGCTCAACAGCACGATCAACCTGAAAGGTTCGGGCACTAACCTGTATTCGATGAAGGCAACTGCGCACGCCAAGATCGATTCTTCAGAATTTTACGGCCTGCCGTTCACCGCTTCCACCGTCGGCGTCGATGTCGCTGACAAAGAAGTGCGGTCGACCATCCAGCTTCGTTCAGGCGCGCAGCAGGTTGTTCTTCACGGAGTCGCACGACTTCAGGAGAAACACGCGCCAGGCTATGCGCTTGAAGGAACAATTTCGTCGCTGAACTTCGCGTCGCTTCTGAAAGACCGAAATTTTAACAGTGACCTTTCATTCACCCTGGAGATGCAAGGCCGAGGGCTGAGCTTCGAGGATATGCACACCAACCTCAGCCTTGTTTTTGCCCCGTCGTCTTTTCGCGGCGAGAGATTTTCACAAGGATGGGCGCGGGCGGAGCTGAATGCTGCAGACCCGCAGAAGCAAACTTTCCACCTGTTGTCTAGTATTGCCGAAATCGATATTGACGGGAAATTCCGTCTCGACGCGGTCATCGCCACGTTTCACAAAGGTGGAGTTCTTCTCGCGGAAGGGATCCAACATCGTATTCACTCTCTTGATTCTTTGCAGCGTTCCTCCCCTTCAGGGACATCCGCACAGGTGTTCAAAAGCTCCCTCTGGAATATTCCCGAACCCGTCGATGCGCGATTTGTCGCCAAGGTAAAGGACCTTTATCCGCTGGGCGTTTTTCTTGGCGAGCGAATCTCCGGAAAAGGAGAGATTGCGGGAGAAGTGCACGGTTCGCTCGATCATCTCCGATTTGCAGGATCCGCCCGGATGGATTCCTTCTCCTATGCCGATAGCTCAGTCTCGCTGAACCTTCACGATTCGGATCTGCGCTACCGCCTCGACAACATCTCCCGCACGGGGCTCCTTGATTCCGTCCAAGCAGAGATCACCTTCGCAGGTTCGCAGCTTGATGTTGGGAATATGCCCCTGTATCGACCCGCGTTCAATGTGAATATTGTAGGAGCATCAGGCGCCTATTCCATGAGTGCGTTGGTAGATTCTTCTGTCGGAATTGATGCCTCTGGGATGTCGCAGTACCAGGATGGCTGGATTTCGTACACTCTCGATAATCTCCAGGTGAACATCCAGTCGCACGAGTTTCAGAATGTCGAGCCGGTCGTGTTGACACTGGGGAGGGATGGGGTGCGGGCGGAGAAATTCTGGATGCGCCATGATGCCGAGGAAGTTAAAATTGCGGGTTCGTATGTCCCGAACGGCGCGTCGGATCTTGAAATCGACGTGAACAATTTCCTGCTAAGCAGCCTCCAGCGGTTTTCGATGAAGAAAAGTTATGTTCAGGAAGTGCGTGATCTGAGCGGTCTTGTCCACGCACGCGCGATACTGGGTGGCAACCTTGAGAGTCCGAGTCTCACGTTGAACCTCGCGGCGCACGGAGTTCGGTACGGAGAAACAGTGTTCGGGCAAATTGAGACACGGGCGACGTACCTCGACCGTACTCTGAATCTGTTTGCCGAGTTCCGCAGTAGGCCGGATGAGCCAACGCTCCCGCCCGATTTTCTTATCTCCGGCACACTACCGTACGACTTATCACTGAAGAAAGGTTCCGACGTGCCGCTGACAGGTGAAATGGATGTCACCGTTCGCTCGAAAGGATTTCGGCTCGAATTGTTTGACCCCTTTATTGCCGAGCTTTCGAATGTTTCAGGCGCCGTCGTATGCGATATGAAGATTCGTGGCACACTGGAGGAGCCGCACTACGAAGGGTCGGTGGCAATTCAATCTGCACGCTTCCGTTTTAACCCGCTGGGGATCATGTACGTTGCCGATGGCCGGCTCGTGCCCCAAGGCCAGCGGATCGCACTCGAGGACCTTCGCATCAGCAACATTCCGCAGGATCGGTCCGATGGCGTGATGAACATCGCCGGCTCGTTCACGCTCAAGGGACTGAAGCTGAGGGATTTTGATTTCCTGGCAAATGGCCAGCTTCTTGTTATGAAAGAATCTTCACGGCAACCGGGACAATCTATCTTCGGCGACCTTTTTGCTGCGGCGGGGTCAAACGGATTGCACTGGCGGGGAACTCTGCAACGCTCTCTTGTGTCGGGCGAATTGCGCGTGAAGAATGCAAAACTGACATTGCCGCCAACCCGCGAACAGTTATTGCGGACCAGTCAGGATGTGACCATTACAGTCGTGGATGACACGGTGAACGCGCCGACAGGAGGGACGGAATCGGGCGGTCAGCAGGGCGTGGGACGAAATGAAGGAAGCGCAACACTTGCGCTGAATACGGATTCTCCCACGATCATCGTCAACGGAACGTCGTCGGCAAGCACCGCCCAGGAAAAGGACGAGCGATCGTTCCTGGATCGACTGGTGTATGATTTGGACGTGGAAACGCAGGGTCCGACGCAGGTGCGGTTTATCTTCAACCCGTACACCGGTGAAGAGTTGTTTGCCGAACTGAAAGGTCGAATGGCATTTGCCAAAGATGGAGAACAGATGCGATTGACCGGCGAAGTTGAGGTCGGCGACCGGTCGTATTACAATTTTCTGAAGCGATTCCAGGCAAATGGGAAATTGACATTCATCGGCGATCCGCTGAATCCCGAGTTGAATATCCTCGCGCGTTATGAAGGAGCTTACCAAGGCAAAGATACGACTTTGGCTGCAACGAGTACCGCATCGCGGTCAGTAATAGCCTCGAGCGGAGAAGTTCAACCCGAACGAGTTATCGTGTTACTCAGGATTACGGGCACACGGAAAGAACCGAAACCAAAATTCGAAATCGAAGTCGTTAACCGAGAAGGGAAGCACGAACAACGCACAAAGGGTGATGTGGAATCCGACGCCATCGCGTTCATTCTCGCAGGGTCCTTCCGCGATGATCTGACGCAACAGGATCGCAGCTCGCTGCTTGGCTCGAACCTGCTCTACGGTCTGACGTCGTCCGTTCTTTCGGGACCGATCACAGATTTCATCAAAAAGGAATTTGGGTTCATCAGCTCCGTCGACGTGATCTATTATGGCGGCAATATCCAATCGTCTACCGATGTGCAGGTAACCGGTGAAATCGGCGAGGCGATCATTCGCTTTGGCGGCCGTGTCTTTAGCGATATCGGCAACACCAGCGCCAGCGTACAGCTCCCCTTGAGTAGCGTCCTGGGCTCGGAGAAATGGCGCAACCTGGTCATCGAAGCGGAGCGGCGCGTAGAAGGCGTGGAGAGTTACGAGCAGCGGCGGGAATCCAACGGGGTGCGGCTTCTTTACCGGATCGTCTTTTAAACTTTGGGAGTACGATGGCCATCGAAAAAGTGAAGGGCAAAATACTGGCGTTCCTGGCGCGGTACCCGGGGCAGGCGTTTAAACCGCGGGAACTTGCAAGTCGGCTCAACATGCGTTCGGACACGGAATATCGCGCGCTCAAGGAGGCGTTGCGCAGTTTAGAAGAGGCGAAGCAGGTGCGTCGAGAGCGGAGAGGAAGGGTTGGACATCTCCATGTCCCCAAAACTCTTGTCGGTGTGCTGGAGATAAAACGCCAGGGGCTTGGTTTTGTGACTGCGCCGGAGGTGGAGGAGAGGATTTTTGTCGCGCCGCGTTTCTTAGGAACGGCGATGCACGGCGACACCGTGGAAGTATCGCTCTTCGCACAATCCGCCAAAAAGCAAAAGAATGAATCGTTACCGGAAGGAGAAATTGTTCGCGTCCTCCAGCGGGCTCGCACTCAGGTTGTCGGAACCGTAGAGCAAACTCGCCGCGCATACACCGTGGTTCCGGACGATCGGCGCATGGGAACGGACGTGTCCGTCGAACGCGAGAACCTTGGCACGGCGCAGCCCGGAGATAAGGTTGTTGTACAAATAGAATCGTGGGGTGTGAGCCACCTCAGTCCGGAAGGACGTGTGACGCAGGTGCTGGGACGCGCGGGCGAGGTCTCTGCGGAACTCCTCTCGGTGTTTCATGAGTTCCAGTTGCCGCTCGGCTTTCCTGCGGAAGTATTGCAGGAAGCGGAGACGATCTCCATGGAAATCCCCCGGTCTGAGATTGACCGCCGTCTTGACTTCCGCGACAAACTCTGCCTTACCATCGACCCGGAGGACGCAAAAGACTTTGACGACGCCGTTTCCCTCGAACCGTTGGATGACGGCACCTGGTATCTGGGCGTGCACATCGCCGATGTTTCCTCCTACGTCCGGGAGGGCAGCGCGCTGGATGCCGAGGCGTTGAAACGCGGCACGAGCGTCTACTTCCCGAACGCCGTCATCCCCATGTTGCCGGAACAGCTCTCCAACGTCGTCTGCAGCCTGCGTCCCGATGAAGATCGTCTCACCTATTCGGTGTTCATGCGCGTGACGCCGCAGGGTGCAGTGAAAGACTATGAGATCGTTGAGACGGTCATTCGAAGCAAACGTCGCTTCACCTACGAGGAAGTGCAGCAGATCCTCGAGGGGAAGACACAGGGATCGTCGGAAAACGAGGGCGTCGTCGACACTCTCCGCGCGATGCACACGCTCAGCCAAACGCTGACCAAAAAACGAATGAAAGAAGGGAGCATGGATTTTGAAAGCCCGGAAGCGAAGTTTCGTTACGACAAAGAAGGGAAACCGGTAGAGATCATCAAGAAGGTGCGCCTGGACAGTCACCGGCTGGTGGAAGAGTTTATGCTCCTCGCCAACAAAGTCGTCGCACAGCATATCGGCCGGGCGAAACAAGAAGAGCACACGAAACCGTTTCTTTATCGCGTTCACGACATGCCGGACCCCAACCGCATGCAGGAATTGTCGCTGTTCGTCGAAAAACTCGGCTACAAGCTCCATGTGGACGGTGGCGTGCGATCCAAAGATTTGCAAAAGCTCTTGAATCAAGTTCGCGGCACGGAGGTCGAGAACGTGATCAACGAAGTCGCGCTCCGCTCGATGGCAAAAGCTGTGTATGCCGACCATAACATCGGCCACTACGGACTGGCGTTCGATTTCTACACGCACTTCACGTCACCCATTCGCCGCTACCCGGACCTGTTCATTCATCGACTGTTGAAAGAATACGGGAAGGAGGCTCAGCTCAGGAGGCGCGAGGAGATTCGGAAACGTCTTCCCTACATCGCGCAGCAAACGTCCGAGCGCGAGCGGGTGGCGATGCAAGCGGAACGCGAAGGCGTGAAGGTGATGCAAGTCGAGTACATGAAGCGCCATCTGGGGGATGAGTTCCACGGCATCGTTTCCGGCGTGACACACTACGGGCTATTCATCGAGATCAACGACCTTCTTGTTCAGGGCATGCTGCACGTGCGCGATTTGGAGGATGATTATTACATGTATGATGAAAAGAAGTACGCGCTAATCGGCAGGGAAACAGGAAAACAGTACCGCCTCGGCGATGCGGTTCAGGTCAAAGTCGTGCGGGTGAACTCCGAAGAGCGCGAGATCGACTTTACGCTGGCCGAGGAACACCAACGCAGCCAACGGCGGAAAAAACGACGCTAACGCGCTGGAACCCGGCTTCTGCGGCAACTGTTAAACATACGAAAGGCTATCAGGATTGCATCTTCTCAGGATTTTATCTACCATTCAACAGTGTATCTCACGAACGTCTTTTTCTCCACGGGGTGTGTTATGAAACGATCTGTGCTGTGTGTGATGGCGGTGCTGATGGTGTGCAGCGTTGCAGTGGGTCAAAGCGATCAGTCTGTTGTCTACGGCAAGAATAAGGTTCAGTACAAGGATTTCGAGTGGCAGTTTATCCAGACCGACCACTTTGACGTCTACTTCGCGCAGGGCGGCTTCGAGCTGGCGTCGTTTGCGGCGGATGCCGCCGAAGATGCCTACACCTCCATTCGCAAACTCTTCCGTTACGATATTAACAACCGCATCGCGTTCGTGATCTACAACTCGCATAACGAATTCCAGCAGACGAACGTTATCGATGAGTACCTCGAAGAAGGGATCGGGGGCGTGACGGAACTGTTCAAGAACCGCGTGGTCCTTCCGTTTGAAGGCAACTACCGTTTGTTCCGCCACGTCATACACCACGAGCTCGTGCACGCCGTCTTCAACGACATGTACTACGGCGGCTCCATCCAGTCGATCATTTCCAGCCGAACGCCTCTCGTGTTGCCGGGCTGGTTCAATGAGGGCATGGCGGAGTTTGCGGCATTGGGGTGGGATACGAATTCGGATATGTTTCTTCGCGATGCTACCATCCACAATTATCTTCCACCGATCGATTACCTGGGCGGTTATTTTGCCTATCGCGGGGGCCAGGCGCTCTGGTATTACATTGCCAACAAATATGGGGAGCAAAAAATTGCAGAGATTTTAAGTCGCGTCAAGGCCACCCGGAGCGTCGAGCAGGGATTTAAGTCGACCATTGGGCTCACCGTTAAGGAACTCTCCGACCGTTGGCAAAAAGAGCAGAAGGTGCTCTACTGGCCGGACATTGCCAAGCGCGAAGAACCGGCCGACTATGCCCAGCGGCTGACGAACCACACCAAGACAGAGAACTTCTATAACACCAGTCCGGCCATTTCGCCGCAAGGCGACAAGATTGCATTCATGTCCGACCGGAATGATTATTTCGATATCTATCTCATGTCCGCGATCGATGGTGAAATTCTCGACCGCGTTGTCAAAGGGCAGCGGACGAGTGATTTTGAGGAGTTGAAACTGCTCACACCCAGGATCACCTGGTCGCCGGATGGTAAGAAAATCGCCCTGGCAGTGAAATCCGGCGAAACCGATGCGATCATGATCATCGACATCAACTCCGGCTCCACGCAACGGATTCCGTTCGACCTCGACGGCATTTCGTCCGTGGAATGGTCGCCGACGGGAGAGAAGCTCGCGTTTGTCGGTTCAAAAGCGCCGCAAACGGACATTTACGTCTATGATCTCACGACGGAACAAATCCAGAACCTGACGAACGACATTTTTTCAGACTACGACCCCGCATTTTCTCCGGACGGGAAGACCGTGTATTTTGCATCAGACCGTGGTCCCTATCTCATGCGCTCGATGGTCTCTGCCGGATTCAAGATGGTCAGGTATGATTACAGCCAACGGGATTTGTATTCCATTGAGGTCGAAACGAAGTCTGTCAAGCGGTTGACGGAAACACCACAAAGTGACGAAAGCACGCCTGTCGTTTCGCCCGACGGAAAGAAACTTCTCTTCGTTTCGGACCGGCAAGGAATCAACAACATCTACGAGCTCGATCTCGCGACGAGCTCGTCGAGGCCGATTACGAACTCCCTGAGCGGCGTTTACCAGCTTTCCATTTCGAAAGACGGATCGAAGCTTGTCTTTGCCTCTCTCTTCGAAGCAGGCTTCGATGTTTTCCTCATGCGTGTGCCGTTCGAACGCAAATTGAATGTCGCCGAATTGGAGGCCACGGAGTTCATCAAGCGAGATCGGGATTTGCCTCGTCAGGAGAAACCGCGGGAAATCCTTGCATCGGCCCAGGCATCGACCGATGCCGTTGCCGTGCGCAAAGGCGTGGTGATTGTGGCTGACACTACGGCGGAAGATCTCCGCCGCCAACCGAATCGGGCTGACCTCCGGAACTTCGTGTTTTCGGAGCGTAACATGCGGGACACGACTGCGGCGATTGCTCCTCCTGCCAGCCGATACGAACGCTTTGACATAACGGATAATCGCGATGCGGAAGGAAATTATCTTCCCCGGAAGTATAAACTGAATTTCTCGCCGGACCTTGTGTACGGAACCGCGAATTACAATACGTTCTACGGTCTGCAAGGCACCACGATCATGGCGTTCAGCGATCTGATGGGGGACCATCAGGTCATTCTGCAAACCAACCTGCAGCTCGATCTGAAAAATAGCAACTACGGATTTGCCTATTTTTATAGGCCATTACGCATCGATTACGGCTTCCATGGATTCCATAACGCACGGTTCTTGTTCCTGAGCGACCCGTTCGGCAATTCCTTGCTCTATCGGTTCCGCATGTGGGCATTGGGAGCCGCCATGTCCTACCCCTTGGACCGCTTCAACCGGATCGATGGCTCGCTGCTCTGGTTGAATCTCTCCCGTGATAATCTCGACAACCCCTTCGAGAAGCCGCAACGACGCTCCTTCATCATGCCGTCGGTGACGTACGTAAACGACCGGTCGATCTGGCAGGGGGGCTGGTTTGGTCCGAACAATGGCTCGCGGTTTTTCCTGACGGCCTACGGCAGCACGAAGTACAGCGACCAGTCGCTGGACTTTTTGACAACGACGTTCGATTACCGGGATTATACGCGATTCCTCAAGGATTATGTCTTTGCGTTCCGTATCAGCGGCGGGATGAGCAATGGTCGGAACCGCCAATCGTTCTTCATCGGAGGAACGGAGGGATGGATTTCGCGGCGGTTCGAGAACAACGCGTTCCCGATCGTCAATGTGGAAGACTACGCATTTCTCACACCCGTGCTGCCGCTGCGCGGGTACAACTACAACGCCCGCAACGGAACGCGCTACGCGCTGACAAATATCGAGCTTCGCTTTCCGTTGGTGCGATACTTTATCCTGGGAGCGTTGCCGATCGGGTTCCAAAACATCCTGGGGACAGCGTTTCTCGACGTCGGCTCGTCGTGGAATAATACGGGCGGGTGGCAGGCGTTTCGGCGTAACGCGTCGGGGGATCTGCGTTCAAAAGACTTGCTGATCGGCACGGGGTTCGGCTCGAGGATTATTTTCTTCGGCTTCCCGCTCCGGATTGACGTCGCCTGGCGCTATGAGGGATCAAGCTTCTCAGAACCGACATACTACTTCTCTATCGGCGCCGACTGGTAAAATACGTTCAGGCTGGTCTCTCAACACAACGTCCCGCTTTTCTGCGCCGAAGAGCGGGACGTTTTTTTCCTTCCGATGTCGCGTTTCTTAGTCCTTCTGTCCTAACACACCCTCTCTCTTTGCGATAATCGTTGCCACGGCAGCGTCACCCACGATGTTGGGCACCGTGCGGCACATGTCGAGGAAGCGGTCGATGCCGAGGATGAGCGCGATGCCTTCCTCCGGCACGTTGACCGACCGCAGCACGATGATCAGCATGATCAATCCCACTCCCGGAACGGGTGCGGTGCCGATGGAAGCGAGGACCGCGGTGAACAGGATGGTCAATTGCTGAGCCAACGTCAGATCATAGCCGTAGACTTGCGCGATGAACACGGTGGCAACGGCCTGGTACATCGAGGTTCCATCCATGTTGACGGTTGCGCCCAGCGGAAGGACGAAGCTCGTAATCTTTTTCGGCACGCCGAGGTTATTCTCGCACGCTTTCATATTCACGGGCAGCGTCGCGCCGCTGGAGCTCGTGGTGAAGGCAACGAGCATCGGGTCGCGTAGACCGGAAAAGAATTTCCGGTAGGGAATTCCGGAAAAGACTCGCACCATCACACCCAGGAACCCGAACATGTGTAATGCAAGACCGATCACCAGCGTGAGCGCGTACCAGAAGAGCGTGCCTAAAATATCGAACCCGAATTCTCCCACCGTAGCGGCGATCAGCGCAAATACGCCGTAGGGAGCGATGTTCATGATCATCCCGACCATCTTGATCATCGTCTCGCTCAGGCCGTCGCAGAAGTCGATGACGTGCTTCGACTTTTCAGGGGCGACCATCGTCAGGCTGATGCCGACCATCAGCGCGAAGAACACGATCTGGAGCATCTCGCCGTTGGCAAGCGCGTTGATGGGATTGGTGGCGACGATGCGCACCACCATATCTATAAGGTCGACCGGCGGAACGTTCGATTGCACGTCGGTCTGGAACTCGGCCATCAGTTTTTCCCGTGCATCGACCGAGAGGCGTTCACCGGGGGCGATGACATTCACGAGCAGCAAGCCAATCGTAATTGCCGAGGTGATCGTTACGAGGTACCAAAAGACAGTAAATCCCCCGATTCGCCCAACATGCTTAATATCGCCCAAACTCGCTGCGCCGACGATCAGCGACGCAAGGACGAGGGGGATCGAAATAAACATCAGGAGCCGGATGAAGATCGAGCCGATCGGTTTGATCTGCACGGCGATTGTCTTGACCTTGTCGAGCGAGTTGATGTCCCGGTACGGTTTCTCAGGACCGGGCGTTGCCCGCAGCATGACGGTTTTTTTCTGGTCGGAGGGAAGCTTACGGAAGAAGGAGATCGCTTTCAGCTGGTCTTCTTTTCCAAAGCTGGCGATCGTTGTCGTGTCGCGGTAGAATTCTAACCGGTCCCAATTGTGCACGACGGCTGTCTCTTCTTTTCCGTCCACGCGGTACGTAATGCTGAGCTCATACTTGCTCACGTTGAAAACGGCGCCGAAGATCGCGCCGAGAACGAGCGCGGCGAGAATTTTGTAATGGAGCGGAATCGATTTCCAGGACCAGTTCATGCAGAATGTTCCTTTCTCAGCTGGCAGTGCAAAAGAGTGCGAAAATGTAGGGAGAAGAAGAAGGAAATGCAATACAGAAGTTCTCTTCGGTGGAGGAAGTTGTAGCGATGGCAGATGAGGAAGAAGAAGCTAACTCACGCCGAAGCTGTCGGTATGTTCTGCGGTTTGCTGTCAACGCGCTGCAGCAGCAACAGACCGATCAGCAACAGGAGGCCGATCGCAAGGATCGCGATCCGCTGGTTGAAGCTCGAGGACAAAATGCCGAAGAGCGCCGGCCCGATGATGGCGGAGGCTTTACCGAAGAACGAATAGAAGCCGAAAAACTCGGTTTTCTTTTCCTCGGGAACCAGCGTAGACATCAGGCTGCGACTCGAAGACTGCGACGATCCGAGCGCAATTCCGGCCAGTACTCCCACGAGATAGAACATTATCTTGTCGGTGGTGAAGTAGGCGACCACGACGATCACGATCCACAACAGCAGAGAGAGCGTAAGGGTCTGTTTGTGCCCCAGCTTGTCCGCGAGGAAGCCGAAGAGAACCGAGCCGACGATCGCCGATGTTTGCACGATCAAAAAAAAGACGATGATCTCATCGATGCCGAGGTGAAGAGTTTCGTCGGCAAAAATCGAGGAGAAGATGATGATCGTGTTGATGGCGTCGATGTAGATGAAGTAGGAAAGCAGGAAGCGCGCAATGTTGCGGTAGCGGGGAAATTGGCGGAAGGTGCCGAGAATACGCTCGAAGCCGATTTTGACAAAGTCGAGCTTCAGGCTGGCGAAGCGCTGCCGGTCCGGAAGAACGAGGAACAGCGGCAGAGCGAACACAAGAAAGAAGCCGGCAGCGATCAGGAAGCTCGCCCGGATATTCAGCAGGTTGTCCGTTTCGAACCCGCCTTGGTACAACGGGAGGGCAACCAGCAGTGTGACGAGCGATCCGACATAGCCGACCGCAAAGCCGTACCCCGACACGCGCCCGTAGCTTCGCTCGGTCGTGATTTCCGGCAGAAACGCATCGTAGAACACCAGCCCTGCTTCAAACCCGACGTTCGCAAGGATGAGCAGGAATATTCCCCAGAGAACCATCGACTCGTGAACGAAAAAGAGCCCGGCCGTGGCAAGGATGCAAAGGGCAGTAAAGATTCCGAGGAAGCGCTTTTTCCCCGCGCCGTAATCCGCTACAGCGCCGAGCACAGGCGAGAGGATGGCGACGACGAACATCGAGATGCTGAACGCGAAGCCCCAGAGCGCATCCCCTTGGTCGCTGCCCGCCGCGACGATCTTCTTGAAGTAGAGCGGGTAGCCGACCGTCAGGATGAGGACATAGAAGGCGGTGTTCGCGAAGTCGAAGAGCGTCCAGGAAAAAATCTGGCCGCGGGTGGCCGGCGCAGGACTCTTCCGGGCTGTGGAGGATTCGTCGGAGTCGGAGGGCTGCGGATTGGTCACGTCTTCGACTTTTTCTTGTTAGAGATATCGATCAGGCCGCGGCCGGACTTTTTGAGCGTACCGCTTTTTTTCAAATCATTGAAGATCGAGTCGAGCACACCGTTCACGAACTTGTCGCTCTTTTCCGTGCTGTAGCGGCGGGCAATTTCGATCGCTTCGTTGATGGTCACTTTGGGCGGGATGTCGTCGAAATAGAGAAGCTCGCAGATGCCCATGCGGAGGATGATCTTGTCGATCACGGCTAATCGGTTGAACTCCCAGTGCTCTACACGCTTGCGAATCATGGCGTCGATCTCCACCGCGCATTCGATCACTTTGAGGATGAACTGCCTGGCGAAGTCGAACGTTTCACTGTCTTGCTTCAACGTCGTAAGAATGTTCTCGACGATGAAGTCGATCGGTTCGTGCGAGAGCTCGTAGGCGTACAGTGCCTGCAAAACTTTTTCCCGAACCACCCGGCGTTTGAAAGCCATAAAGAACGGTGACTAGTACAGCGTGAAGAGTAAACAGTGAATCGTGAACCGTGCAGATGGAGTCCACCTTTCCCGAAGGGATGGCTTCGCTAGAAGGTGGGCTCTCTCTCATGGTAATTCTCTACCGCGACTTGGGGCTGATCTCTCCCAACCTGCCGCGAAATTCCGAACGGCCCGCATAGATCTGCTTGATGCGCGAGAGCTTGCTGAGGCGTTCCTCCGCCAACCGGTTCGCGGCTTGTGAGGTCGTGATCTTTTCCTGTTTGGCGATGGTGAATATCTGCCGCAGCGTGTGGTAAATTCCCTCCGCCTGTTTCAACGCCCGCTCTTGCCGGTAGCCTTCAAGCTCGTTCGCAACATTGATCAGCCCCCCAGCGTTGATCGCGAAATCCGGAGCCCAGAGAATGCCGCGCTCGACCAATTGCGCAATATGTTTTTTCTCGTCCAGTAGTTGATTGTTGGCGCCCCCGGCAACGATCTTGCAGCGCAGCCTGGGGATCGTTTCGTCATTGAGAATTCCGCCCAACGCGCACGGGGCGAAAATGTCGACCGGCAGGTCGATGATCTTGTTTGGCTTCACGTAGGTTGCCTTGATCTTCCTGGCGGCCTGCTTGGCTTTCTCTTCGTAGATGTCGGTGATAAAAACCTTCGCCCCCTCTTTGGCAAGATGCTCGCCCAAATGCAGGCCCACTTTCCCCGCGCCCTGAATCGCGATCTTCTTGCCGCGAAGCGAATCACTGCCGAACGCCTCATGCGCGCAGGCTTTCAACCCTACGTAGACGCCGTAGCCGGTTACCGGAGACGGGTCGCCGCTGCCGCCCAAGGCCCGTGAAACGCCGGTGACGTACTTCGTTTCCATCCGCACCCACTCCATGTCGCGTTCGGTGGTGCCGACGTCTTCCGCCGTGATATAACGCCCGGCCAGTCCATCGACGAAGCGGCCGTATGTGCGAAACAGCGCCTCGGTCTTGTCTATGTTCGGGTCGCCGACGATCACCGCTTTTCCGCCGCCGAGGTTCAGTCCGGCCACCGCCGCTTTGTACGTCATGCCGCGGGAGAGCCGCAGCACATCGCGCAGGGCTTCATCGTCGTTCGCGTACGTCCACATACGCGCGCCGCCGAGCGACGGGCCCAGGGACGTGTTATGGATGGCGATGATGGCGCGGAGGCCGACCTTCTTATCGGACAGAAACACTACTTGCTCGTGGTCTTTCCGTTCAATCTCTTCAAACATTTTCATCCGTGCTTCCTCTGTCTTGTACGCGTGGTGGGTGAATGAATGGAAACGCCGGCGGGACGTGTCGGTCGCCGTTCAGGGCGCTGCCAAAATAGGAAAAAAAAGAGTTCAAGGCAAGATAAACTCTCCCCTGCTATAGACTGCACTGCCGCTCGTATTCTGCCGTTAGTGTGCGAGTTCCACGTTCGCAACTCCGCCTCCTCATGGTACGCCATCCATCTTCCCCCGTTCGGTTCTGCATCGACAACGCGCACGCTGATGACCAAGGTGGCAGCTCTCGACTAGAAGCTATCTCGAAAACCATAAGTCATTGTCATTCCGGGGAGTCCCGATGAGCATATCATCGGGACGACGAGCCTGCCCGCCGCACGTCCCGCAAAGCGGGATGCTTGCGGCAGGCGGGGAATCTCGCTTTTCGTTTCATATTCGAGCATGAGATTCCTCTCCGCCTCCCCCGAAAAAAAAACATCGGGGCAAGTCGGCGGATCGGAATGACACGTTAGACTATTTCTCAGATAGCTTGTAGTCCTGAGAAGTCATCCGTGCAATAAAGGGATATCGAAGGCGCGGAAACACTCTTCAGAAAACGAAAGACCGAGTGAAAGGATGATTACAGGTCGCCCTAATCTTTCCTTTTTAATGTAAGTATTCTTAGGAAAATGTCGGGACGCCCGCCTGCTCGCCGACGTCCAGAGGACTTAGGCGAGCCTGCCTGCCCGATCTACTTTCGCGGGCAGGTAAGTCCCGACATCACGAAATCAGAACACTACCCAATTTCCAGCTTGCTTTTCTATTCGCAAACTATGATATTAGCTGAGATTTTGTGAAAGGGCTTCATGTCTTCCCACCAAGGCCTGCTCTGTACGCTTGTAGTTACGCTCGTTCTGTGCATCCATCATTCCTCTTCTTCTCAAGAGCGTCCTAGCGGCGCGCCCGTTCTCACCGCAATCCGTCTCTCAGAACGCGTCGTAATCGATGGTGGACTCTCGGAAACAGTCTGGCAACGGCCGGGAACGAAAGGCTTCATCCAGCGCGAGCCGCGGGAAGGCTCGCCGGCATCGGAGGAGACGGAGGTCTGGATAGCCTACGACGACGGCGCACTGTACGTCGCTGCGCGGATGTACGACAGCCGGCCGGACTCGATCATCGGCAGGCTGGCACGCAGGGATGAAGATTCGGAGTCGGACCACTTTGCCGTCGGCATCGACGCCGCGCACGACAAGCGCACTGCATACTATTTTATCGTGAACCCCGCTGGAGCGATTCGCGATGGAACGTTCTCCAACGACACGCGCACCGATGGCGGCTGGGATGGTGTCTGGGAGGTTGCGGTGAAGATGGACAACCGCGGCTGGACGGCGGAGTTTCGCATCCCGTACTCCCAGCTTCGTTTTCCTAAGCAAGACTGGTACGTCTGGGGGATTGAATTCTTCAGACGTATCCAGCGCAAAAACGAAGAGTCTTACCTCGTTCTCCACCCGCGCAACGATCAGGTTCGCGTTTCGCGCTTTCCGGAGCTGCACGGCATCGAAGGCATCGAGCCGCCCGCGCGCATCGAGGTGCTGCCGTACGTCGCAGGCACGGGTAAGTTCCTCGAGAAGCCGCCGGTCGACGCATTCAATGCGGGCCGCAGCGACCCGTTCGTGCTGGGCCGGGATTACACCGCGAGTGTCGGTGCGGACGCAAAGATCGGACTCGCCGGCGACGTGACGCTCGATGTTTCGCTCAACCCCGATTTCGCTCAGGTGGAAGTCGACCCTGCCGTGGTCAACCTCACCGCCTACGAAGTGCGGTTCGACGAGAAGCGTCCGTTCTTCATCGAAGGCTCGAGCATCCTCAGTTTTGGACGCGGCGGCGCTTCTTCGCTGCAGGATTTCAACTGGCGCGACCCGAATTTCTTCTACAGCCGGCGCATTGGTAGAGCGCCGCAGGGGTTCGTTACTCACCGTGGTTTCACGGACATCCCGGACCGCACCACGATCCTCGGCGCTGCGAAGGTGAGCGGCAAGATTGACAACACCTGGTCGGTTGCCGCGCTCAGTGCCGTGACCGCGCGGGAGTACGGTGAAGTTGATTCCGCAGGCATTCGCTTCCAGGACGAAATAGAGCCGCTGACATTCTACGGCGTCGTGCGAACACAAAAAGAGTTCAACGACGCCCGCCAGGCCATCGGAGTGATTGGCACCGTGATGGGTCGGGACTTGCGGGAGACGCGGCTTCAGAACCTGCTCAACCAGCGAGCATTCTCCGGCGGCATCGACGGATGGGTCTTTTTGGATAATAGTAAAGACTGGGTTGTTACGGGCTGGGCGGGCGCGTCGCACGTAGTCGGGACAGCGGCGCGTCTCCGTTCGCTGCAGCAATCGCCGCAGCATTACTTCCAGCGGCCGGATGCGGACCACGTGGAGGTCGACCCGAACGCGAACTCGATGACCGGCTGGGCGTCCAGAGTGTGGCTGGACAAGGTGAAGGGAGACTGGATCTTCAACGCGGCCATCGGAGCGATCCATCCCGGGTTCGAGACAAACGATGCCGGCTTCCTCAACTTTGCCGACTACATCAACATGCACATCTACGCGGGCTATCAATGGTTTGTGCCCGACGGTCTCTTCCGGTGGAAAATCTTTACCGTGGCCGCGCTGCGGGAGTACGATTTCGGCGGGTTCAAGATCGGGGAGAACTATCGCGCTGCGTTCGAGTGGCAGTTCCCGAGCTACTGGGGCGGCTATGTGACGGGGGGGTACACTCCGGAAACATACGACGACCAGCGGACGCGCGGCGGGCCGTTGATGAGAGCGCTGCGGAGCCAGTTCCTCTCGACCGCCTTCTACAGCGACAGCCGGCAACCGCTCAAGGGAACCCTTTCGTTTCTCGGCGCATCCGGCGCTTCAGGTGGATGGCAGTACAGTCTGAGCCTTGCGCTCTCCTGGAAAGCCGCCCGCACGGTCAGTCTCAGCTTCACGCCCTCATTCCTGCGCGTGCATCAGGTCGCGCAGTACATCACCAGCAGGGCGGACCCGTTCGCGCAGCAGACGTTCGGGCGCCGGTACATTTTCGGCGTTCTGGAACAGACACAACTCGCCGCCTCGCTCCGCCTCAACTGGACGTTCACGCCGAAGCTCAGCCTGCAGGTCTACATGCAGCCGCTTCTGTTCACCGGCCGGTACGGCAGTTTCAAAGAACTGGCCCGCCCGCGCACCTTCTCGTTCAACGAGTACGGCAAGGGCGGCTCGACCATCTCGTTTGCGGATAACCTGTACACCATCGACCCGGACGGAGCCTCAGGACCGGCGCAGAGCTTTTCGCTCTTCAATCCCGACTTCAATTTCAAATCGTCGCGTCTGAATGCCGTGTTGCGCTGGGAGTATTCGCCCGGCTCCACCTTCTATTTGGTATGGACGAACGCGAAGGTGGATTTTGAAACGAACGGGGAATTCCGCTTCGGCCGCGATCTGAGCACGCTGCTCCGCGACCGGCCGGATAACGTGCTCGCCGTGAAGATGACCTACTGGTGGGGGAAGTAAGGGATGAGCAAAGTACTTGTAAGAATGAAAAGGGAAAAACATGACCGGTAGCGTCCAGAAGACGAAACATTACATCGAGAAAAATTATGCTTCAATAAAAGGAATTCAGTCGGTGGCAGTTGAATTGAACCTGCCGTATGATCGTTTGCGTAAAGCCTTTGCCAGAGAAAAGGGACAATCGATGCAACGGTACCTCGAAGAAGTTCGTGTTGAAGCGGCAAGATGGAAGATCACGGAAGGCAAAAAGCTCTATGCAGTGGCGCGAGAGATTGGTTACGCCCACGAGACGACGTTGATCAAGCATTTCAAAAAAGTTACAGGGATGACGCCGAAACAGTATTATGAGCTTTTCAAAGACAGTGAAGATGATCTTTAACTTTACCTGTTCCATCTCTAGTTGTATCCGCCCTAGAGAATAGCTTCTCATGCAGAGCCCTCGCGATCACTGTTCCAAAACGGCAAGCCAAAATGGGTAAGAGAATTTTCTTGACAATGACGTTGTGGCTGAATACTATGGGGTAAATCTTCATCCGCCATCACTCGGTTCCAATCCAGAAGCATGCGGTAGTATGTCATTCACCATTTCAATTCACCTAACAAAACAACCACAACTCAAGAGGGAGTCATTAAAAAAATTGCTGCGGTTGCGACGTTATCTGTTATTGCGTTGCTCATGTTTTCGGCAACTCCCATTGTTGCAGCTTGCTGTGAACGGGAAACTACCCTATGCTGGGGTTACGCATGTAGTGGGGTCGGTTATTTTATGATCATTGTCTGTGACGACGGTTCGTGGGGGTGGTGGGAAGGGGATTATCCAATAACCTTGCCATGTGATTTCGTTCCTACCTGATAGGATAGACATGCAAGCCGGTTTCTGAACCTGTTTTCTAACGGAGGATTTGTCATGAAACATATATTGACTGCGGCGTTAATGGCGGGATCCATTTTGCTGATGGGCTGCTCAGAGGAAGATTTCCCTGCAGATCGTTCGCCTTCAGATCTTCTCCAACCGGAGAAGCGTGAGAGTGCTTACCTGCGAGCAGGAGAGAGCGATCTCATGATCCCAATCGCTGTGAGTGAGGAGATCGTCAAAAGGGATAAAGAAATGCGGAGGGATGGCAGGAAGCAGGAGTTACGTGAGCAGAGAATGGCGGTAGTTCAGCTCATGAAATTGTTTAAGAAGTTAGAAAAAGAGAGTGATTGGCAAGCTGTTGATAGAGTGCTAAGGGGACAACTCGCAACTTATGAGCGACATCCTTTATCGTTCGCCTTTGAACAGCTTATTGGAAACCTGATGTTAAGAAAGAAGCTACTCGTGGGTGAACTCACAGACGCGAAACGAGAAACAATAGCATACTATGCGGAGTTATTGATACGCAATAACCATGAGGACGCTTCTATTATTCTCCCGGCCTTGCGAGCGCTACAGCAGACATGGCCTAGGGAGAGGGTTATTCAAGCCATTGACGTTTCGATACAGAACGCAGAAAGATGGGTCAATAAAACGACGGGATGTGCTGACTGTCCGCCCGAAAACCAACTCAACGAAGAAGTTGTTGCCCGGCTTAAAGGGCCAAAGGCGGCGAGAGTACTTTCGGTAATTGATGCCATGAACGGTTTGAGAGAATTAGGTGCTGAACTAAACCATCGCTGAGCAATCAAGAACGAGAACTTGATTTCATCTTGTAGGATTACCTTCAGGAAAAAATCCATTTCCAAGCAAAACATCCATGTCAGCGCCCCTCAGTTTTTTCCACTGAGCAAATTGCCGCCAGCAAGATGCTGACATTGCGATTGCTTGAAGGCGAGCCGACCTCGGACAAACAAGATGCAATTGCATATTACACGGAGCTTCTCCTGCGCAACCAACACCCGGATGCCGATGTCATTGGTCAAGCCCTCGATGCGCTGGAAAGCAAATGGACACGCGGTGAGATAGCCAGTGCAGCAACGCAAACCGCCGGGCATGCACGCGAATATCTGAAGAAGAACCATTGCAGGCCCTGCTTAGAGGCCACAGGCGTCCAGGAGAAACTGTTTGATGCCCGGCAGCAGAAATTATACAAGATGCACAATGCACTGCCGAAGCTGGACGAGCTAACCAAGAGAGAATAAAGCACTCATCTGGGATCGGCAATCCGTCGGGGCTTTCTCTGTCAACGGATGTTCTAATCTAACACTGGCCAGTGTAGCCTGATGCCCAAAATCCCTCTTCTCCTCATAACAGTGCTCTCGTTTCAGTTGTCGTTTGCTCAATTGGTCCCGAGTCCGCGCTTCTCCTTCGAGCGTCTCTCCTTTGGACAGACCTTGCAGGAGGTCAAGAAAACGCTTAAGGGAAAGGTCCTACTCAACTACCCCACCTCACTCTTCCCAAGTGGCAGCAGACGCCCCCAGGATACAACATTTATCTATGAGGATACCTGCTTTTCAGCGTGGGTGGGAGTCGGACTGGTTTTTTCGAAGGAGACAAAACGGTTGAATGCAGTCGCTGTGATGTACACGGGGGTTGATCCCAACTCTGGAGAAACGGTGCCCAATCTCCAACGAGAAGTTGAACGACTCTGGACCGCCTTCAGAAAGCGTTATGGTAGCGGGGCAGCGCAGGAACAAAACAGCCCTTTTGGTCTGGAACTCTCCTGGGATCATGAAAAAGCAACGGTCAAAATGCTAAGAACCGATTCCCCTGGGCACGCTCTTTTTCTCAAGTACGAACCTCCACAACCTTGAACAAAAGACCGGAGTACGATCTTGGATGACCGACCGGATAATGTGCTGGCGTTGAAGTTGACCTACTGGTGGGGTCGATAAAGAGATGCAGAAACTGGAAAGGGAAATTACTTTCCAGAGCTTGCTCGCACGATTACCTGTGCGTACTCAGGCTCTTTTTGAATGTTGATGAAGTCGGGGTTGAGGATCTCTGCGGGGTTGAATTCTGTGGCGACAGCTTCCTTCAATGCGTTGAAGACGTTGGCGCGTCCCTGCTGGCCCTGGATGGCGTACACGTTCGCCCGCCGGTAGAGGATCTCGGGGTTCGATCCGTGGCGCTGGAAGGTCAGGTCGATCTCCTTCTGCGCATCGTCCAATTTTGCCAGGCGCGCTTTAATGATAGCAGTATATCCGAGTAAGGTAACGTCGTCGGGTTTTGCTTCACGCAGCTTCTGCGCAACGGTAAGCGCTTTGTCTAAGAACGGTCTCGACTCATCCCACTGACCCTCTTGTTGCAGCGCGCGGGCGACCCAATAGTTCGTACGGTAATCATCGGGGAACTGCTGCTGCATCTTCTTGCAGTACTCCTCAGCATCTTTTCGCATCTCGAGTGCAGCCCAGGCGTTCAACCGGTACCGGATTGTTACGAGCGAATCGCTGGCGCCGAGGCTAATCGCGTCGTTGTACTGCTTGAGCGCTGTGTCGAAGTCCTTCTTAAAATGCGCAACAACTCCCGCCGTGACCGCCGTCTCGGGGTTCTTGGGATCCAGCGTAAACGCTTTGGCAGACTGGCTTGAGGCGAGATCGTAGTTCCCCTCGGCAAGCGCCACCCACGCAAGCTCCCGGTAGCACTCGGCGACGCCCGGCTGAAGCGGCAGGCTTTTCTCCAGCGCCTGCCGCGCATCGGCAAAGCGTTGGCGGTACCGCAGCACCTGTCCCAACACACGGTGCGCTAATGCGCTCTCCTCTTGTCGGGTCGCATTCGGGAGATCGTCGAGCGCGGCATCCAGGAGTGCGCTGTTCGTTTCCCCGCTCAGTTTGTACAAAAGGACTGTAGCTTGCGCACGCGCTGCATAGGCCATCGCGAACGTGCTGTCGCTCTGCAGGGCTTCCGTGAACGAATCCCTCGCTTGCTGAACCGCCGGCGCTGTACCTTCCTGCATCAGCGAGAGGCCCGAAAGATAGAGATGATAGGCCTGTGCGTCAGCCGTGGGAGTGGAGAATTCCGTTTCATCTTGGCTCACACCCAATTGGTCTAGCACACTCGTCAGCACCTGCTTCCGTACGGTCGAGGTCTGAAGCACATTGGCGGCCTTTACTGTTCCACTCCAGAGCGTATCTTTTCCCACCTCGAACAGTGTCGCCTCCACTGTGACATCTCCGCTGTCGTGCTGCGCTTTGATGAACAGCAGCTGTTGAACGTTCAACTCCGCGGCGATTTCATCGTTCGATTTCTTGCTGTTGATCAGGGTGAAGGCGGATGAGGGAGAGACCACAAAAACGTGCTTCTGCCGGCCAAAATCTTCGGCGAGCAGAATGGCAAGGGCTGCACTGAAATGATGTTTGTCCGCCCGGGAGCCTTCCGCCGGGAGAATGGCAAGGGCGGCGGTGTTGGGGAATAAGGCGGACTTGATCGCCGAACCGATGAAAAACAGCAGCACAAGTCCGACGATTCCCCCGGCGACCTGGAGGATGAGCTTCTTGTTTGTGCGTGGCTGTTCGACGACCTCGACCTTCTGCTCGACGGTTTTGGCCGCTTGCTCGGCCCGCTTTTCCATTGTCACTTGAAGAACGCGCTGGGCTTCTTCGGCAGCGGCGCGTTCGCGCTCTTCCCTTTCGTGCTGTATCTGCTCGATCTGGTCCCGGAATGACTTGGCCTCGGCGTTGTCCGGGTCGAGGGCAAGTGTCTCCGCAATGGTTTGCAAACCCTCGGTGAGTTCATCTCGGTCGAGATGCACCCGCGTTTTGTCGTTCAGCGACTCAAGCTGTTCCGTCTTCTTCTGCATGGCACGCCGCTCGGCCTCGATCTTCTGGCGGCGCTCTTCCGCTTTCCGGAACCGTTCTTCTTCGATCTGCGCCATGATCATCTGCGCGCCGTAGTGGATCGGCACCAGGCGGTAGATTTCCTGGATCGCTTTCTCCGCAGCGTCCAACTCCCCGTTGCGGAATTCTTCCTCCGCTTTCTTGTAGTGCGCCTGAATCTTCTTTTGCTTTTCGTCTTCTTCTTTGTCGACCGCTTTTTCGGCTTGTGCGGGCGCTCCGATCTCCAGCTTCTCTATCTCGTTCAGCTCCGCTTCCGCTTCGTCCAACATCCCTCTCTGGAAATACACCTCCGCATTCTTATAATGGACCTTAATCTTTTCCTGGATATTCCCCTGGTGCTTCTGTTTCTTCGCCTCAACGGACTTCGCTTCTTTCGCTTCCCGCTCGGCAGTTTTTTCCGCAACCTTGCGCGATGGGGCTTGCTTGGCCGTCTGCGACGGGGCCGAGAGTTCCGGTATCGTGTCCATCAGGATCTCGTAGACCTCGACCGCCTCGTCGATGTTCTTGAACTTCATCGGGCCGATGGCGAAGACCTTGAGCTTGGTCATCTTCTTTTTGATCTGGCTGTAGATATCCTGCGTGATGCAGATCCGGTTCGGCTCGGTGATGGCTTCTACGCGCGACGCGATGTTCACGCCGTCGCCGTACATGTCGTTCCCGACGTCGATCACGTCGCCGAGATGCAAGCCCATGCGTACTTCGATTCTTTCGAAGTCGGTCTTCCTTTTATTGTGTTCCCAGAAGCGCTCTTGCAGCTCGATCGCGCACAAGACGCCGTTCACGGCGCTGGGGAAATCCACCATGAATGAATCCCCGATCGACTTGATGACGCGACCGCCGTGCTTCTCGATCGACTCTTTCATCATCGCGTCGTGCGTTTTGAGAATCTGCATCGCGGCAATCTCGTTCGTGGCCATCTTCCACGAGAACGCCTTGATGTCGGTGAACATGATCGCAGCGAGCTTACGGGTGCTGCTGTCTTGCGGTGTTGACATGAAGGGTTAAATGCGTGTGTGCGTTTGGATAGTCGTTGCTGACTGCGTGCGTGGTTCCCGTCTGTTTCTGGATCTCGCTCGTTGAGTCATCGTCTCTGTCCTTACCGCGAACCGCGAGAACCAAGAATGGGTCGTACGGAAAGAAGCAGATTGTGATTGCGTCCTCTGGTGTGAATCACGCCAGAAACAGTATTGTCCACAAGATATTCAGGCATTGGTAAATTGTCAATACGAATGTCGCCGGGAGGAATGAGGTTTATCCGTTGGCGTGCCCGGCGATAGAGGACGAAATTCTACGGATTGGAAGGGAATGCGTAGTATTTGAACGCGTACTCTGCCACCATGCGGTCGGTATTAAACACGGGAACGAGGGTTTTCATCATCTTGCGGATGCGTCGAATCCAGTTCCGCGGAATGCCGTGCTCGTCGCGCTCGTAGAACTCCGGAACAATCTCCTCGGCCAGCACGCGGTACAGGTAGTTGAAATCCCGCTCATCCTGTTCCTCCAGCGTGTCTTCCGCAAAATCCGCGCCGATGACGAATCCGTTCTCGCCGTTGTACCCCTCGCACCACCAGCCGTCGAGAATGCTGAAATTCAAGCCGCCGTGGATGCACACTTTCATGCCGCTCGTCCCGCTTGCTTCCAGGGGACGTCGCGGTGTGTTGAGCCAGATGTCCGCGCCGGCCACCATGTGACGCGCCACGTTGATGTCGTAGTTTTCGATCAACACCACGCGCCCGTAGAGCTGCGGGTGGCGCGTCATTTCGACGATTTGCTGAATGAACCGTTTCCCCTCGTTATCCCGCGGATGCGCCTTGCCGGCGTACACGACCTGCACCGGACGTTTCGGGTCGGTGAGAAGAGGGATCATTGTTTCGAGATGGCGGAAGAAGAGCGGAGCTCGCTTATAGGTGGCAAAGCGTCGTGCAAAACAGATCGTCAGGGCATCCGGCGAGAGGAGATGCTCGCTGCCGGTGGGACCTTCGCCGCGGTAATGCTGCTCGTGATGCCGCTTCCGGACGAATTCTACAAGTTCGCGGCGGAGGGCATACCGTAATGCCCAGAGCTCTTCATCGGTGGCCAGGCCGTCTTCCTCCAACTTCGCCCAGAACTTCGGGTTGACCAGCTTCTCCGTCCAGTCGAGGCCGAGCCGCTTGTTCCAGAAATCGTGGGCGCGCGCGGTTGCCCAGCTTGGCGTGTGGATGCCGTTCGTGATGGCGCCAATAGGCACGTTCGTCGTGTCCTCCGTGTGGTAAAGATGCTTCCACATTTCCCGGCTCACGTGTCTGTGGAGCTCGCTTACCCCGTTGGAGGCGCGGGCCATCTTGAGCGCCAGCACCGTCATCGTAAACTGTTCATTCGGGTTGCCGGGTTCAACCTGTCCGTACGACATCAGTTGCTCGTGGGAGAGTCCCGTCGAGCTCCAGAATTTGCCCAGCGAGTGCTGCATCAGCTCAGAACTGAAGCGGTCGTGGCCGGCCGGCACGGGTGTGTGGGTGGTGAAGATGCATTTCGGGCGGACACGTCGCTCCGCTTCCTCCAGGGTCGGACTGTTCTTGAGTTCTTCTCGGAGTAGCTCGAGCACGAGGAATGCCGAATGCCCTTCGTTCATGTGATAGACCGAAGGCTGGAGGCCGAGCGAGCGGAGTAATCGCACGCCTCCGATTCCCAGTGTAATTTCCTGTCCGATCCGCGTGTCGATATCGCCGCCGTAGACGTGGGCTGTGAGGCCCTGGAAGTGGGTGTCGTTCTCAGGGAGATTCGTATCGAGCAGATACAACGGTGCGCGGCCGACCTGAATTTTCCACGTCTGAAAGTAGACGACGCTGTGGCCGATTTCAACGGAGTTGAGCAGCCGGCCGCCTTCCGGTCGTTCGACAAGATCGACGGGGAGACGGTCGGGTTCGTTCATCGGATACAGCTCTTGCTGCCATCCATCCGGACCGATGCGCTGCTGGAAATAGCCGTACCGGTAGAAAAGGCCGATGCCGACGAAGGGAATACCGAGGTCGCTTGCCGATTTGATATGGTCGCCGGAGAGAATGCCGAGGCCGCCGGAATAGATGGGAACCGATTCGTGCATGCCGTACTCCGCGCTGAAGTAGGCGACCGGCCGGGTGAATTCCGGCAGGAATTCCGACGACCAGGTTTTTTTTTCGTTGACGTAGGCATTGAATTCCGCAATCACATGCTTGACGATTCTGGCAAAGTCCGGCTCTTGCAGACGGGCGCAGAGCTCCTGGTTGGTGATTTCCCGGAACACTTCGACCGCGTTGTGGTTGGAGCGTTCCCACACGAGCGGGGAGAGTTCCTGGAAAATGAGCTGTGCGTCCGGGTTCCAGATCCACCAGAGGTTGCGCGAGAGTTGTCGGAGTTGCTCGGCGAGATGTTCGACGGAATGGGCTGCTTCTCGTTTTTGAGTCATGGAAGAGGCGACTGATCGGAGAATATACGGCTGTAATAGTGCAAAAAAAGCGGGAGAAAT
>CAYJSZ010000017.1:16056-31946 GCA_964372545.1 uncultured Ignavibacteriaceae bacterium | reverse complement strand
GACAAAGTGAGGGGGCTTCTGAAGAAATACGGGAAGACGAAATAAAGCCTCTGAACTTCTCCAAGAACTGGCGTTACCAACTTGATTAGGCTTGGGGAGTTTGGTATATTTGGATTGCTTTGATAGACGCCACAATTTTAGCAGGCTGTTGAAAAACTCTCGATCAGGCAAAAAATAAACCGCGAAGCCGCCAAGGACGCGAAGATAATCATCGAAATTTGACAGAAATAATGATTTTCATTTTGTCTTGGCGCACTTCGCGCCTTTGCGGTTTTCTTTTTCAACAACCTGCTAAGACGAAGGCGTCTCGCCGAGTCAAGTTGAACTGCTCGGCCAGGAGGCCTTCGCGTTAGAACAAATATGGGAGTTTCCAGTATGAAAACCTTTCTCACAATTTTCAAAAAAGAGTTGATAGACACGATTCGCGACCGACGGACCATCATCACGATGATCGTCATTCCGCTGCTGCTTTTCCCGGTCATCATGACGATCATAACGAAACTACAGGTTTCGCAGATCAAGAAGGCGCAGGAGAAGACACTCTCGGTCGTTGTGATCGCGCGGGGGAATGCAGTTGGTTTCCTCGACGAAGTGCGGAGCCGCGGCGATTTCCGGATCGTGGAAAATGTCCCCGCCGACAGCATCGAGCCGATGATCCAGCGGGATAGTCTCGACGCTGCCTTTGTCTTTGCAGACGACTTCGATCAGCGCGTGGAGGCAAATCAGTCCGGTGCCGTCAAGTTCTATTTCAAGTCCTCCGATGACACGAACATCGCGAAGCGCCGGTTGCTCGACCTCGTGCAGAGTTACGAGAAGAAACTTCTATCCCAGCGTTTTCAGAAGATGAAGTTGGATGAGAAAATCATCAAAGCCGTGCAGGTGCAGGAGCAGGACATTGCGTCGATGAAAGAGCGGATCGGGCGGGTGGTGGGCGGATTCCTCCCCTATATCTTTGTGATCTTCTGTTTCATGGGCAGCATGTATCCTGCCATCGACCTCGGTGCGGGGGAAAAAGAACGCGGCACGCTCGAGACGCTGCTCACCACACCGGTCAGCCGGTTCCAGATTCTGCTCGGCAAGTACGCCGTGGTGGTGTTGACCGGCATTCTCTCCGCGGTCGTCTCGATTCTCGGACTGTATCTCTCCGTCCGGCAGGTGGTGGACATGCCGCCTGAGCTGCTCGATACGGTGCTTGGTATTTTGGAGATCAAAACGGTGCTGCTTGTGCTGTCGCTACTCTTGCCGCTCACCATTTTCTTCGCTTCGTTACTCCTCTCGCTCTCGATCTACGCGAAATCGTTCAAAGAGGCGCAGAGCATCATCAGCCCGATGACGTTCGTTGTGATCGTTCCCGTAGCGATCGGACTGATGCCGGGGATCAAGCTCACGGCGGCGACGGCGCTCATCCCGGTGCTCAACGTCTCTCTTGCGACGAAGGATATCATTTCCGGGACGATCAACACGGGATTGCTGCTCGAGGTGTACGCGGTGCTCGTGGTGCTCGCGTTGCTCGGGCTGTACGGCACGTCGAAATGGTTCGGGCGGGAGGAGACGATCTTCCGGGGAGTGTAAGAGTAGAATAAACGAAACGCTTCGTTAACCAGACCCAGATTAGACAAATAAACGAATACGTTAACCGAGTAGTAGCTGCCATTACATTCATAGCTGAAAGGAAACATCCGAAAATGGAGTCAGATCGGATGAAAGCGCTCTATGAATACAACCGTTGGGCGAACAACAGGATTATTGAAGCTGTATCGAGGCTAACGCAGGAAGAATACACGAAAGACATGCAAAGTAGCCACCGGTCCCTGCGAGATACGTTTGTACACGTGATCTCCGCTGAGTGGATCTACTTGCAACGTGTAACGGGTACTTCACCGAAGGCGCTCTGGTCTCCTTTGGATTTCCTAACGGTTTCGAAAATGAGGGACCGTTGGGACGAACTCGCCCGAGAGCAGATGGCGTTTATCGCCGATCTCACAGAGGAACAGTTGAAAAAACCAATCACTTACATAAACTTAGCAGGGGAACCATTTACATATCCTCTGTGGCAGATACTGCAGCACGTAGTAAATCATTCTAGCAGGTTGCTGAAAAAGTCTTTTTCTGTCATTCTGAAGGAGCGAAGCGACTGAAGAATCTCGCTTTTTGAATCAGATTCTTCATCCCGCCCTAAAGCAGCGGGATTCAGAATGACATACTGCCTAGTTTTTCAGCAGCCTGCTAGTGCCATTTCAAGAAAATAATCTTGTGTTTTCTGCAAGATGTTTGTGACCCCCTGCGACTCAAACTACGAGTCGCGTCCCCCTTGGTAAGGGGGACAAAGCCCAACTCTTGGACTTTCCCCTCCTTGTAAGGAGGGGTCGATCCCGCGAAGCGGGATCGGGGGAGGTTTCTTTCCTCGCTCATACTTCAACTTAGAAAAATACAAGAAAACTTATTTGCAACGGCACTAGCTATCACCGTGGGCAAATAACAACAATGCTTCGTCAGCTTGGTGCCAGGCCAGAAGCCACAGATTTTCTCCTTTTCTATGACCTTCAAGGTTAAGACATGGCTTCACAAACAGTCGAACAAAAATACGGCTTTGAAAATCCTTTCAAACCCGATCCGTTGGTGAAGAAAGCCATGCGGTATCTGCCCCGTGGAAAACAATTGCTCGATGTCGGCTGCGGGGAAGGGGCTGATAGTGTGTTCTTTGCAAGAAAGGGCTTCACTGTTACTGCCATCGACAGAAACAAAGATTACATTAGTCGCTTCCGCCGGTATTGCAAGGATGAGAAGCTTTCTGGTATTTCTATTCTTCATCGTGATGTCGTCAACTATCGATATCCTCGAAATCGATATGATGTGATTATTTCCGTGCTCGTTATCTGCTGCATGAAACGCAGTGATTTTGAGAAGATGCTGAAACCTCTCAAACACTCCGTCAAACCGGGTGGGATCATTGTCATGTCATCCCGCAACTATCTCGATCCTGAAATGAAGGACTACCTTCACACGGACAAAATGATCGAGCCGAACACGTTTCGCACCAAAGAAGATTGTTGCAAGTTTCTGTACTTCATCGAGAAGAATCGGTTACGCGATCTGTTCCATGATTTTGACGTTCTCTATTACCGTGAGGGATTTGCTCCATGCAAGTATGGTGAACATGCAAAGCACGGAGACTCGTATATCATTTGCAGGCGCAAGGAATAATTTGCTGTAAGAGACGACAATGCACGACGATAGTATCTTCCGAATAATTCTAGTCGCGGGTTTCCTTATTCTGATACCGATTGGCGTGTACCACCGGCTGAAATCCCAAGCGACGCGGGAGAAACTCGATCGTTGCGGCCAATGCATCCCTCCTCGTCATGGGAAGCCTTGTTGTTATCCTGCTCGTGATTCGTACCAAGAAAGAAGAAGATAATCTGGTGGCGCGGTTTGGGGAGGAGTATGAGAACTACATGAAGCGGACGGGCCGCTTTTTACCCCGGTTGGGATCGATCAAAGCATGACAAGCAACAGATCCCTTCCACAGCGAGCCCAGTTGCCTACAAATCATAGAGACTCGTACATCATTTGTAGGCGCAAGGAGTAAGATGCTGCAACGGCAGCTAACACGCCGCACTACGACCCCGACCTCGTCCAAAAAGCCGGACTTCGTCGGGGCAGGCGCTCCCTCATTTGAAAAGGATTATAGTGCTCGCTCCATGCCGATGCTCGCGAGACAATTGATCGTCCATAGCTCGCAGCGGCACTTCGTGGTGCGGCGAGACGTTCGGCAGGTCAACGAACTCGCCTCCCCTCACAACCTCACACTAATCCCGCCCGTCAGGTAAAGAACGCCGTACGACCCTCCGCCAAATGCATCGAAGCGTTCATACGTAGCATCGGCGAGAAGTGAAACGCCCTTGCCAAGCGAGAGAAAAACCGTCTCGCTTGCCTGCAGCGAATTGGCATCGAGTGTATTGTACACAAGCTTGATCGCGGGCTCGTAGAACATACTTCGCCTGCCAGCTCCACCAGCAGTGAGAAGTCCAACGCTTTGACTAACTGGAACATAGAGACTCGCAGATCCAAACACCAGACGTTCTCCATCACGGTAGGTTCCTGATAACGCGACGATCTGAGCACCGAGACTCATCACAGCGTATCTTCCCAGTCCTGTCCAAAACCCAGCGCCCGCCCCCACGCTTTTCACATCCTCAAAATGACTGTAGAATCCCTTCAGGGACAGACCGTTCCAACCTTGCTGCGTTGAGTAATCCAATTCACCGAACAACGTAACATTCTGGTTAGTGAGCGCGCTGTTCGAAGTAACGTATGCCACATCGGATCGGAGGATTAGAAAGCTCTCGGAGAATGGAAGGACATGGGTTGTGGAGACAACAAAATGATTCTGTTCGTACTGAAAACCCGTAGAATACTCAAGCCCCGACCGTCTGTAGAGAAACGACCACGAACTACTCCACGTGGGCAGGTAAGCGACTTCCGTTGACATATGAGAGATCTCTTTCTGATCCGCATCGCGATAGCTGCCTGTCGTTGCTTTCGCATGAACGGCAACGATGGGGTAGATTATCACTTGTGCGTTGAGGGATTGGAGGACGCTCACCAACACGGCGCCCAACAACACTGAGAAGAGGAAGAGTCGGCCGGTCATGCCTCATCCTCATTGCGTTGACGTGGCTCCATCTCTAGGAGCTGAAGCTCAACGCCTTCCGCGACGAAATGAGTCAGGCCGAGGTTCTTCGCAAAGGTGTATTGTCGAAGGCCCTTTTTGTTTGAAGGGGCGAAGGTACCGATGGGTGTTTTGATTACCAACTGGACTGCCGATCTTAGTTTGATCGACGAACTTGTGGATTCGAGTGTGTTCTCAAGTCGGAATTTGAATGCGATACCAACGATACGGAAGAGGTCGAATGTCCAAGCGAGAAATGAGGGCAGCGGATAGTCACTTTCCTCCTCGCTCTCCCATTGTAGTCGTTCACCCGTTACGAGCGGAGTATCGGGAAACAACTCTCCAGCGTGATACAAGCCGGTCTGGCGCGATCCCTCCAGCTTCTTCACGGAAAGAACGCCGTCCGCCAGCGTGAAGTACATTCTCGTTTCCACCGGAGCGCTTTTCATCATCAGATTGCCGTAGAGGTCGATTTCGGTCGACCAGCGCTCGGTATACTCCTTCTCTAACCGGACTTGATGGACAAAATCCTGCGTGAACGAATAGGGAAAAAACTCGAGATAGCCTGCCGGTGGAGTAATCTTGGAAAGGACGTCTCGCTCAGCTACTTCGTCCCGCAAGACAAATTCTTTCCGCGAGTCCGCGTGCTTCAGGAAATTCGAAAACTGGAAGTAGACCGTCGGCGCACCTAATTGCGGCACGGCTTGCATCTGAACATGGAGATGCGGGAATGGGGAGCGGCCCGAATTGCCGCACCGCGCGACCGGCTGTCCGGCGTGCACGCGGTCCCCTTCTTTGACCGAAATGCTTCCTTTTTTCAAATGTGCCATGCACGAGTAAAACTGATACGCATGTTCAACGATCAACACGTTCCCCCAGTTGTCCCGCTCGTTCACCTTGCCAATCGGATTATCCGGAACATCATTCTTCACCATCACCACTTTCCCCTCTGCGGGGGCGAGAACTGGCACGTTGTAGCAATAATATTCCTCGGGCTTCGTCCCGGCTCCTTTGTAAGATTTTTCTCTGCCGTCCCGGATCATGAAATCCACACCGTACCGCCATTCTTCTTTGTGAGTGAGGGTCCCGTTAAATCCCTGCGTCACCACCCAATTGCCGTGGAAGGGAAGAGAAAGCTCGACGCCCCACCGCCGGAACGTTTTCAGGTTCGCCCGGTGGATCGAGAGATTCTCTTCGGGACTCGTTGCCTCGGAGGATGAAAGAAGAAGACCCTTCGAAGGAACGAAACGCACTTTGAGCCCGTACAGCACGAGAAGCGTGATGATGTTAAAGGGGATGGCAGTGGGAGGTAAATACGCGGGAAGGATAATTTTCGAGCCGATCATGATAATGGCTGATGCTGCAACGCTCACGACCGCCACTAGAAGACTTTTCTCCGAAGGAACGAGAAACAATCCGCCAAGTGCGATGGCGGTCAGTACGTAGTTGAAGCCGAGATATTGTTCGGTCAGAACTTGCGGCAGCGCCCCCAGAAGGTCGTGCGTGAAATACCCCGTTGCCAAGCCGACCACACTCAGCAGCACGGCAATTCTCGAGTACAGCAGTAGGGCGAGAAGCACAAGCCCGCCGGAAACGACATTGACCTGAAACAGAACGGAGCCGAGCGATTTCAGGAAGAGTTCAACGACAGGCAATCCGAGGTCCGGCGGATGAATAAGCAAGTCGGTATGTGCAAGCTCCAGCTTTCCAAATCCTACGGTCGCTGCCATAGCGATGGAGAACGCGAAGACAAACGGAAGACTTAGCGAGGGCAGGCGGAGATAATACGAAAACAAGGATTGCAGCGTCGTGGAAAGAAGCGTTGCCAGAAAGC
Source organism: uncultured Ignavibacteriaceae bacterium (assembly GCA_964372545.1). Classification (GTDB taxonomy): domain Bacteria; phylum Bacteroidota; class Ignavibacteria; order UBA10030; family UBA10030; genus CAYJSZ01. The sequence goes on along the minus strand of CAYJSZ010000017.1, from coordinate 25,440 downwards.
TCGACAACAGCGTTAACACAAGAAGGTTTGGCGTGGGCGCATAGAAGTACGAGAGTGCAAGGCCAACCAACAGGGCGTTGAAGCCGTAGTATCCCTTCCGGATTGATCGCCGCTCATAGCCGAGCAGCATTGCGATAGCATTGGCGGTCAGGAGTGCGAGCAGACCATAGAGACCTTTGACCGGTTCGACAAAGGTTGCCAGGAGGAGAAGCAGGCCGGTGGAGTTCCTCTGTCCGAAGAACACCACGGAATAACTCTTAAGCGTCGAATCGACGAGGAAGGAGAGATTCTCTTTGAGCTGCGAAGTGGCCGTGGTGTGCACGTCCAGTTACTCCAGCCAGTGGGGGACGCGTTCGAGCTTGGTGAGATAGTCAATCGACTCCGCTTGCCGGATGACCTCCACCTTCCCTTCTTCATTGACCATCACGACGTTGGGGCGGAGCTCGATGAACTGCATCCATTGCGTGTTGTTGTACGCGCCGACGGGTCGTATCACAACTCGTTCCCCCTTTTCCATGTACGGTACGCGGACACTATCACCGATGACATCAATTTGCATACACATGGGACCGTAAACGTTGTGAACCTCGGTGAACAACCCCTTGTCGGCAATCGGCATGATGTCGAGGTCGTACCAGAATGCCGTAAACAACAGGTTGACGCCTGCATCCAGTACAAGCGCTCTGATGCCGGATGGGAGGCGTTTCGTTGCCACGACCGTTGCAATGAGATATCCCGACTCGTCGATCAACGCGCGGCCCGTCTCAAGGATAAGGAGCGGGAGTTCGTCCTGGCCGAAATTGTCGAGGAGCGGAGAACAGATAGCTTCGGCATACTTGTCGAAATCCGGCGCGAGCTGGTCGGTAGGAATGTAGGATCCCTTCAGCTTGCTGCGGGAAGCGAACCCGCCGCCGACGTCGATGTAGCGGATCTTAACGCCGAACTCTTTTTTCAACCGCGCTGCAAGCTCGATCATTTTCACCACGGCCTCCCGATAGAACTGCGGCTCGAGCACGAATGTACCGATATGCGTGTGCAAGCCAACGAGAGCGAGTTTGTTCCCCGCGATCGCGCGTTTGATGGTATGGTACGCCTCGCCCGACTCGATGTTCAGACCAAACCGATCCCACGCCGCATAACCCGTGATGGACATATTGACGCGAACTCCGATCTCCAACACTTTGCCCATCCCCCCCGCAATGATCTCGAGCTCAGGGATCTCATCAAAGCTGTCGATGTTAATCATCGCTCCTTCTTCCGCCGCGCGCTTCATCGATTCGGGGCTTTTATGCGGACCGTTGTAGACGATGCGGCTTCCGTCGATGCCGTTGTTGCGGGCAAGCTCGTACTCTGCTCCGGAAACAACCTCGGCCCACGACCCGAGCTTATGGTATGCCCTGCAGATGGACTTCAAATAGTTCGTTTTGTAGCTCCACGCGAATTGCACCTTGGGGTAGCGTGTGGAAAAGGCCTGATGGGCTGAATCATACACCTCCTTGAGCGTCTTCAGCGAATAGACAAAGAGAGGTGATCCGAACTTTGATACCAGCTCCTCAACCGCTACTCCATCAATCTTATCTTTATAGCGTGATGCAGCAAAAGGAGCAAATTTATTCGTAATGCCCGCGAGCTGCCGGGTGAGCACCGGTTTCATATAAGGTCGTTTCATGGAAGCCCCTGTTCTTGATTCTCAGTAGTGGAGTTCTCGTTTTGTGAGAAGGCTCTCCAATTGGCCAACGTTTGCGACAAGGTCGGTCGTATAATGGACAAACATCGTCCCGGCATTATATTCTTTGGGAACCTCCGCCTTTTCCCCAAGCGCGAGCGCGCAGTAGGCGTAGGGAAGATTGATACCGCACGCTTTGGCAAGATAGATCCATGCGGGGAACCGAGGATTAATTTCGATGAGGTAAAGCTTTCCGTCGTTCGCGATCAATACTTCCAATTCAAAACCGCTGCGCCAGCGAAGATGGGCGACAAACCGTTCGGCGGCCTCGAGTAATTCGCGGTTCACAATACTGATTCCCGCCCATCCTTTGCCCTTGTCCGTGACGAACACTTTTTTCATGCAGACCGCAGAAACCAGGTTCCCCGCACCGTCGCCTAACCCTGCCAGGTTGCATTCTTCCCCGGGGATGTATTTTTGCAGGATCACCGGATAGCCCCAGCGTGCTACGACCCACTGCATTGCGGAGAAGAGCTCAGCGACCGAATTAACGAGATGCGCTTCGTAAAACAGGCCTTTCACCATCAACGGGAATTTCAACTCCTCGGCGGCACGTTCAGACTCCCGAAGATCCGTCACCGTTTTGCTCTCCGGGACCTCCAGCGCCAGCGCTTTCGCTAACTCGGGAAGATTTGCTTTCGCGCGTCGCTTGAGTTGGTCTCCGGTCGGGAGAAACATCCGAATGCCGAGGGAAGCCAACTCACGCTCGGCATCGATCAAATTCGTCAGCTCGGAGTCGAGCGTCGGGAACAGCACATGGATCTCTTCCTTCTTGCAGATCGTTTCCAATCGATCGAGCAGGGCGTTTTTTCCACTGTTGGGAAAAGGAAGGAGATAGACCGAGTTAACCGACTGGCTGTCAAAGATTCCCGGCTCGTACGCATCGTATGACAGGCCGATGATCTTGCCGCTCCATGCGGGTTCTTCTCGCAAGCTGCGAATCACAGCGACGCCGGGAGCAGGATTATCGGTCGCGTTCAGTCCGGTGACGGCAACGTTACATCTCATCGATCAAGCGGTAGGTGTTCATCTGGCTGAGGAACTGGGCGACGTCTTTATAAAGATGATCTCTGCTCGCGTCGTACAGCCCTTCAAGGTAGGCGACAATATCTTCCAGGGATTTTCCTGTTTTCAGGAGGCGAATAATCTCAAGGCCTGTTTCGTTGGTCGTAAAGGTTTGCCCCGTCGTGGGGTCGAAAATAAAACCGGATTCATTCAGCGCAAGCGTTTTTAACTTGCTGTTGGAGTCACTCATGGTCATCGAGTCCTGAGATATCCCCACGTGTAGCTTGCCATTCCGGTATGCTTATAGCCAAGTTTTTGACAAACGGCGTCATCCGGCGGGCACTGATCCTTCATCATCTTTCCTGTCCACAGGGCGGCTTCGAAGGTTCCGTTCTCAAACTTCGAATCAATCTCAAATTCTTTCAGAAAGACCCCCTGCTTCACGGGAAATGAAAGATGTGTTCCTTCCTCCAGCGTGTTGACGGTGTTAGGAGGGTAAAGCGAGACGCCGAGAAAGAGCCCCTTGTCGGCCACTTCAACTTTGACCTTCAGGATGAGTTTTCCGAGCGGATTCTTGATGATCTCGTACCCAAACGTGTGCCCGGGTGATTGAGCGAGACAGGTGGAAGTAACAAGAAGCCAGAAAAAAATGATTCTGCGTAGTCCCATGGTTGTTCCTCTGTGGAACATAACGAAGTGAGATACGAGAATCAAGGTAATTTCCTTGATGTATTCCTCGTCGTCAAACAGTGGTTTTCTGTATCAATGTCGATGCTCTGGAACACTGTATTTGTCGGCGCAACGTGCCAGTGGAAATTCTCAGAAGAAGTTGACATATTAGGCCGTTCGTTCTCATATGCGTTCATGAAGAACCATTAGCGAAGGTGAGTAAATGGGCAAAGGTGATCGCCGAAGCCGCAAAAACAAAATCATTCGCGGCATGCACGGCAAAACGCGGCCATCCAAGCGCAAACTTCTTAAGCTCAGACGCCTGAAGCAACGGATGGCAACATCCTCGAAGGCATGATCGTTTCCCGTGGACCGCTTCCCGTGCCGGTATTCTCTTGCACTTCACCGAATGCCACGGAGGAACTTTCATTTTTCCCGATTGTTCTGGCGGTAAAATCATTTTCTCTCATCACTACCAGGAGGAGTTCTTCATGATGAGGTTCAGGCTGTCCGTTTCACTGCTTCTCACGTTGCTCGTAGGGATGTCGTCCTCGAGCAGTGCTCAATTGAGCAAGACGTATGTCGTTCCTTCCGTTATTACCAACCACTACGACAAGAGCGAGCCGAAGTCGCACGGCGTCGTCACGGTTATGGCAGGAGAAGAAAAGGTGAAAGTGGAAGTGCGCGACCTTGCCAAGAACACGGAATACGACGTTGCTCTGCTCAACGAAGCGACCGGCAAGCGTGAGCGGCTTGGAAAGTTCAAGACGGACCCGCGCGGCTTTGCATCGACGGAATACTCCGCCAGAGGATTGTTGAACGCTCATAACGCCCTGCTCGTGCTGAACGGCGAGGACGTCACCCAGTATGCTCAATTGCACGAAGCAACCCACGGCTGTATTTGTAAACACAGCGGGGGAACGATCGTAACGCGCAAGGTTGATCAGGAGTGCTACGAATGTCCCTGCGGCGTGAAGTACGAGGTCTGCTGCGGGATGAAGAAATAAATCGCTCCACTGTCTTCGACCCTGAGTACCAGAGTTTCATCCGGAGTTTTCTTGACTTTGCAACTCTACCTCCAGCGCCGTCGCCGGAATACCTTGCATTTCCCTCAACACTTCAGTAGTTTTTGTCGTCGCACTTTATCAACCGCAGCATGGCGGGTGGTCTTACGACAGAGATTTCTTGACAGGAGTGAATTGTAGAATCTACAGCAGAACCGTCGATGAGTTTTTGCACGGTGAAAGGAAAACGCGAATTTCAAGGTGGTTTCTCGGTCCATAATGCTCTCGTGAGTGCCATCCGATAAGATCGATGGCAGACATAGTGTTCCTCGTACGGCGGCATGATATCGTTCGAGTAGCAACAACGAGGACCTGAGAAATGCTAGTGCCACTTCTCAAAAATAATCTTGTATCAAAAAGGCATCCCGCTTCTTCGAGCGGGACTCGTTTCCCATTGGACAATCCTAATCACATCACAAGAAGACTTTTGGGAAACGGCACTAGCAGGTTGATGAAAAACTCATGTTTCTTGCCACTAAGGCACTAAGTCCCGCTTTGCGGCCTGCCCGCCAAGACATAAGCTATATTTTAGGCAGGCGGGGATCCCGCCATTCGTAGTTTTGAAAGCGGGAACACGAAGAGCTATGTTGGAAAATCCAGGAATTCAATGGATCCCTTGGTGCCTTTGTAGTAAATCCTTTTCTTTTTCAGCAGCCTGCTAGTAGCATCACGGGTAAAACCGATGGCGGAACTAACTCCCCGAGACGACGATAGAAAACGCGTGAGCGAGATTCTTAAGCGCGTCGACCAGCTGATCAAGTCGCGTGACTACGAACAGGCTGTACGCGAGACAGAGCACGCAAAAGAAATCGACCCGCGTAACGTGTATATCGATGCGTATCAGGAGCGCCTGACCGTGTTGATCGAGCAAGCGAAGCGAGATCGCGAAGCGGCAGAAGCCCGACGACGCGCCGAGGAAGAAGAGCGAAAACGGCAGGAAGAAGACCGGAAGAGACGAGAGGAACAGCGTCGAAAAGAAGAGCTCGAGCGAATTCAACGCCAGGACGAAGAGCGTAGAAGAAAAGAAGAGGAGCTTCGACTCAAGAGAGAGGAAGAAGAACAGCGTAGGCAGTCGGAAGAACAAGCGCGGAAGGAAACCCGCTCATCAGAGCGCACAAGAGGAAAGCAGCCTGCGAAGATCTTTGTGATTGATGACGACGAAAAGCTGCTCAATATTGTGAAAGAGACCATCGAAGACGCAGGGTTTGAAGTCCTTGCGTTCACAACATCGGATGACGCGTATAAAGCGCTCAAGACAGAAACGCCGGACCTGATCCTCTCCGACATCAACCTCGAAACCTCGACGATGGGTGGGTTCAGTTTCTACGAGAAGATTCGGGAGCTTGACCACCTGCAAGAAGTTCCGTTCGTGTTCTTAAGCGGCCTGTCCGACGAAGTCCTCGTCCGCACCGGCAAAGAGATGGGCATCGACGATTATATCACGAAACCGTTCTCCGAGCAGACCCTCATTGCGACGATCAAAGGGAAGATCAAGCGCTACCGCCAGATCAAGAGCCGCCGCAAAAGCTCGTAGAGGTCAAACTGCACGCTGCCCTCGAAATTCTAAGATCGCTTCCTCTCCTCCTTGGTCGAATAAATCGCAAAGCCTGTTCTCCGTGTCGAGGTGGTAGAGATAGCTGGGTTCGGTCACCTTCATTGTTTTCAGCCCTCTCTTCCGCAGCCGCTCGATCAAATCATAATCCTCGGCAAATGAAATATTGCGAAATCCCTTGAGCGTTATCAGTGCTGATGCCCGTGCAAAGAACGTCCCGCTCGCGTAGCATTTGCTCAGATGGATTTTCTTGCCGGGCCTCCTTGCATCCGGCACGTACTGCTTTTCGACAGGACCAACATACTCAATTCCTCCGTACATCAATGCCACCCACGGTTTTTTCTCCATTGCCTGAATTCGTACTGCGAGATGATTCTCCCGGTACTCATCATCCGAGTCGAGAAAGGTGATGAAATCGCCGGTAGCGAGCGCGATGCCGACGTTTCTCGACTGCGAGAGTCCTTTGTTCGCGTGGTAGAGATATCTGATCCGCGGGACGGACTTTACGAGTGGCAAAACAATTCGACTGGTGTCATCGGAGCTACCGTCATCGATGATGATGAGCTCCCAGTTGCGGTACGTTTGAATCAACACCGAGTCGACGGCACGCTTGACAAGATGCGCACGATTGTACGTGCAGAGGATGATGGAGACAAGCGGCTGGCGTTGACTGCGTATATTCCTGTTACTCACTGATGTTACGCAAGATACAAATATTGCCACGACCTTCAGGTCGTGGAACACGAATCCATAAGCATCTGGCGGGCTTTAGCCCACAGATACATCGAGTATTGGGTTAAAACCCCATAAAAAGGGGCATTCCCTGATCCACGAGCTAAAGCTCGTGGCAATCGCTTGGTACGTTTCAGCAACTCCATTCATCTTGGAGACAGAATTTTCACCATCTGCGTAACATCAGTTACTCAATGACTCACCTCCTCACCTACTCAAGTACTCCACTACTCGATCACCCACGGCTCGAGTAGGTTCTCGCCAATACCCTGAATGAACCGCGACGGTTTCGTGAGAATCATGCCCGATTCGCGGTCGTAGATGTTGATCGGGTAAGTGATGAAGAGATGCTGTTTGGCGCGTGTGCAGGCGACGTACATCAGCCGGCGCTCTTCTTCCATTTCGTCATCGCTCGCCGCCGAGCGCATGGTGGGAAAACGCCCCTCGAGCGCGTAAAGGACGAAGACCGTATTCCACTCCAGACCTTTCGCACTGTGGATTGTCGAGAGCGTCAGATACTCATCCTCCGGCCCCGGCGATTCGATGTCGACAATGCTCTCATTGGGCGGTTCCAATGCTAAGTCAGTGAGTAGCTCGTCGACGTTTCGATAGCGCTCCGTGATGTTCTGGAACATCTCGAGGTCTTTCTTTCGCTTGGTGTGGTCGTCGTAGCGGGCGCGGAGGATCGGCTCGTAGTACTGCAAGATGTGGTACGACTTTTCGCCGGGAGGAATCTGCGGCGCTGCAACCTCCTTGAGCGTTGAGAAAAGCTTTTGGACATTCTCCGGATAGCTGTTATACTCCATCCAGAATCTTGCCGTCACAAGTGAAGCGTCCTCGCCGGGAGTCGGAGGCACGCGGCGCTTCAGAATGTCGTCAATCACCTTCTCCGCCGTGCGGGGACCGACGCCGTCGACAAGCAGCAGAATACGATTCCACGCCACGACATCGCGGAGATTTTCGAGCACGCGGAGGTAAGCGATCATATCCTTCACATGTGCCGTTTCCACGAACTTGAAGCCGCCGAATTTCACAAACGGGATGTTCGCCTTCGCAAGCTCGATTTCAAGGTCGAACGACAGGAACGACGAGCGGAAGAGCACCGCCATCTCTTGCAGCGGAATGCCTTGCTCGCGCAACTCTAGAATTTTCTGCACGACATACCGCGATTGCAGGTTCTCGTTTTCCGCCGAGACTAACTGCGGCAACTCGCCGCCAATTTTGGATGTGTAAAGCTCTTTGTAGTACATAAAAATATCGTCAGGGTGACACGATTATTCTCTTATTTGAGCGCCTCGCTTTAGTATCTCGTTGGCTAAGTTCAGTATCGGCTGCGTGCTGCGGAAGTTTTCTTCAAGCTTGATTGTCTTGCACTCCGGAAACTCCTCGCTAAACTCTAATATGTTCCGAATCGTCGAGCCGCGGAAGGAATAGATCGACTGCGCATCGTCGCCCACCACCATCACGTTCCGATGCTTGTAGGCCAGCAGCTTCACCAACTCTGCCTGCACCCGGTTCGTGTCCTGGTATTCATCCACCATGATGTACTTAGAGCGCTCCGACAACATCGCCTGCACCGCTTGATGATGCTGCATGAGCTTGGCGAGATTCACAAGCAGGTCGTCGTAGTCCATCAGATTGTGCTCGCGCTTGTAATGCACGTAGGCGGTGTGCAGTGCGTTGATGTCGGCTTCTAACTCGATGTACTGGGGGTAGTCGTTCATCAGCAGCTCGCCGAGCGGCGTCATCGTATTCAGCGAGCGGCTGTAGAGGTCGTACAGGGCTTCTTTGCGCGGGAAGCGTTTTTCTTTCGTGTCGTACTTGAGCCGCGTGCGGAGAAGGTTCATCACATCTTCGGCGTCGGTCTGGTCGAGGATCGTGTAGTTGTGCTCGTACGCCAGAAGACTCGCATGTTTGCGGAGGACGTTGTTGGCGAACGAGTGGAACGTCCCGCCTGCGATCTGCTCGCAGCGGCTATCGAGAAGAATCGCAGCACGACGCAGCATCTCCTGCGCTGCTTTGCGCGTGAAGGTGAGCAGTAAGATGTTCTCGGGCTTGACGCCGAGTTCCACCAGGTACGCAACGCGGTAAACAATGGTGCGAGTCTTGCCCGTCCCCGCGCCGGCAATGACGAGGTGCGGCCCGTCGATGGAGGTGGCTGCCTCGTACTGCGCGGCGTTCAGCTCCTTCTTGTAATCGATGACGAACTTTTGCGGATGCACCAGCCGCAGGTTGTCGTGGGGGAGAGGTTTGAGAGTATATTTTTTCATGAGATAGTTATCGCGCGGAGCCCCGCTTTTGTTTCTTTGTGAGATGGTTCTGTTGTCCTACGTTGTACGATTCACGAATGTACGGCATGAGACCCGCGTCCAGATCTCCCGGTTTTTCGAGTCGGAAGTAGTGGCCATACCAATTTGGTGCATACCGAGCGATTTTGGCAAACCGTTTGTCGGGATGGGGACGCGGGAGACTGATGCCCGCAAGAAGGTACGACTTCCCGGGGACGACCCCGGCAAATCGTACTCGAACCTGAAAAACGATCCGAGTTTTTTGATGTGTAACGATGATCGGTCCGCATCCCTCGACCATCGCCTTGAATTTCTCAAACGCTTTGCGTAATGCCGGGTCTTTTCCCC
>CAYJSZ010000017.1:0-15956 GCA_964372545.1 uncultured Ignavibacteriaceae bacterium | reverse complement strand
TCGACCATCGCCTTGAATTTCTCAAACGCTTTGCGTAATGCCGGGTCTTTTCCCCTTGCCGCACTTCGGGCAGGTCCAGAGAGCTCGCTCGGTTCGCTTCATTTCCGCGCTATTGCAAGGGTATCGGAGAACGTCCAGCCTTCTTCAGTTGCTCGTTCAGCATCGGAAGATCCTTCTTCTTCAGTTCACTCCATCGCCCAAGGACTTCTTTGAGTGATTGCTGAGACTCATGAACTGCGGCGACAGCCTGCGTCGTCGGCGTTGCATCAGCACTTTGGAGGAGGAGCATCAGGTACGCAAGCTTCGTCTGTAGTCCGGCAAAATTCTCTTCTTGTCCCCGCGAGCCTTGCACGCTGAAGTACATGATGTCGATCTCGCGTGCCGCTTCTCCGCCCTCGATCAACGCCGCTTTCCTGTTGAGGGCGGTCAGAGAATCCAGCAGCACGCCCGGAGCGGATTGGTCGATCAGCGGCTTCAACTGCATCCGCAGAGAACGCAATTGCAGCATCGTTTCATAGACCTGACGCAATCCCCGGTAGCATTGCATCGACAGGTCAAACTGTTGCTGAAGTCCTTTTGCAGGCGTCTTCACACGCGGGTCCATGTTCACCGTGAATGGCTGAGCATATGTCGTACCATTGACGGTCAGCTTCACCGTATACTTGCCGGGATGAACCCACGGTCCGGTGTGAGAAGCCGCCGTGTTTTGGTAAATCGCGGAAATGGGATACGAGCGACGCATGCCCTCCGGCGGCGCATAATGGAGGTCCCAGACGAAGCGGTGCATGCCGGCTTCGGTGGAAAGTTGTTGCGGCGGACGAAGCCAGAACATCGGAAACTGGTACTCGTTCTCGTTCACCGGCTCCGGTTTGTCGCTGCTCGTGTAACGCCGCACGAGCCTTTTCGCCAAATCGTAGATCTCCAGCGTGACCGGCTCTGCTGAAGCCGACTTCAGATAATAGTTGATGATCGCGCCGTCCGGAGGGTTGTTCCCTGCCGGCTCTTCCGGCGGAAGCGGTGTATCGGTGTTCATATTCCAGCGGACGCGAAAGGCCGACTGCGGCTTGAAGAGGAACGCTTCGGCTGCAGCAACCTTCTCGTTGATCTGTCGCAGCGGCGTGATGTCGTCGAGAATCCAGAACGAGCGCCCGTGCGTTCCCACAACCAGATCGTCATTGTGAACCACGAGATCGCGAATCGACGTCGCGGGCATGTTGAGCCGCAGCGGAAGCCAGCTGTCGCCATCATCGAACGAGACATACACCGCCAGTTCGGTCCCGGCAAACAGCAGCCCTTTCCGCACAGGGTCTTCACGAACCGTGTTGACGGGAGCGTTGTTGGGCAGGCCGTTGACGATTTCCTTCCACGTTTTCCCGCCGTCGTGCGTACGATAGATATGCGGTCGGAGGTCGTCGAGCCGGAAGCGATTCACCGCAATGTACGCCGTCTTCGTGTCGTCATGGCCGGCATCGATTTGCGCGATCTTGCTCCACGAGGTAACACCCTGTGGAGTTACATCTTGCCACTGTTTCCCGCCATCCCATGTGACGTGAACGAGCCCGTCATCGGTGCCAGCCCAAATCACGTTCACGTCTTTATGTGAAGGTGCGACAGCATAGATAACTCCGCGTCGAGCCATCGTTTGCAGATCCGGTGTGTTGTAGATACCAACGTTCTCCGGCACATCGGGGTGCTCGCGCGAAAGATCGGGGCTGATGATATCCCAACGATGTCCGCCGGTTGTCGTTTTGAAAAGCACGTTGGTCGCGCAAAACAAAAGCCGAGGGTTGACGGGAGAGAACAGAAGCGGCATTGTGCGGAGAACCCGATATTTTCCAGACCGGATTGCCTCCGGTGCTATGTTCTGAACTTGTCCCGTCGTTCGGTCATATTTTGTAACCCGCCCGCCGTAGATGATGTTGGAATTCAACGGGTCGGGAGCGATATAGGCGTACTCGTCGGCACGAACGGGATGCCACTCGCGAAACGTGATCTGTCCGTCGTTCCCCCGGCTCGCAATGCCCACCGACCCGCTTTCCTGCTGTCCGCCGTACACCCAGTACGGAAATTGGTTGTCCGTGATGACATGATAGAACTGTGCCGTCGGTTGATTATACCACGAGCTAAAGGTCTGTCCGCCATTAACGGTGACGATGGCACCTTGGTCGGCGGCGAAGATCATGATGTCGGGATGTGCCGGGTTGATCCAGAGAGTATGGTAATCATCCCCGCCGGGCGCACCGCGGAAGGAGGTGAATGTTTTGCCGGCGTCGTTCGACACGTACGCGGCGATGTTGGAAACGTAGACCTTGTCTTTGTTATTCGGATGAATGTCCACTTCCGCAAAATCGCTGCCGCGTCCCCAGAGACGCGGGTCGCCGTTCACTTTCTCCCAGCTTTCGCCCGCATCGTCGGATTTGTAGAGTCCCCCCAACCGCGGCGCATCGACTAACGCGAACATGCGCGTCGGGTCGCTCGGCGCAACGCAGAACCCGATGCGTCCTAATCCCTGTTCCGTCGTCGGCAGGCCTTTCGTCAGTTGTCGCCATGTATTGCCGCCGTCGGTGGATTTAAAGAGCCCGCTATTCTTTCCCTGCCACGCGCCATTCTCCCATGGACCTTGTCGCCCAGCCCAGAGGTCGGCGTAGATGACTTGCGGATTCGTGGGGTCAAATGATAAGGCGATCGCTCCGGTGTTCTCATCTTTGTAGAGAATTTTCTGCCACGTCAGGCCGCCGTTCGTTGAGCGGAAGACTCCGCGCTCTTCGTTCGGGCCGTATGGATGTCCGAGCGCGGCGACGTACACAAGATCAGGATTTTGTGGATGAACGAGGATCGCGCCGATCTGCTGGCCATCGCTCAAGCCCAGATGCTTCCAGGTTTTTCCCGCGTCCGTCGATTTGTAAATGCCGTCGCCGACGGAAAGGTCGGGGCGCTGCAAGCCCTCGCCGCTGCCGACGTAAACGATGTCCGGATTCGATGGCGCCACGGCGATTGTACCGATGGAGCCGGTCGGTTGCTCGTCAAAGATCGGGACCCACGTACGGCCGTAGTCGCTGCTCTTCCAGACTCCGCCGTTGTTGACGCCGATGTAGAAGACATTCGGCTGACCGGGCACGCCGGTTGCTCCCACGGTGCGCCCGCCTCGATGCGGTCCGATCATCCGCCAGCGCATATCCTGGTAGAGTGTGGGGGAGATTTGTTGAGCGATGGCCTGGAAGAAAAGTGAAAAGCAAGCGATGAGTACGAGGATGGAAGTTGAGAGAAACTTCCAACGCGGAAACGCGGAGGATCGCGGAGAATTATTCAGAGCATCCAGTCTCTGCGAGGAAAAGCAAGGTAGAAATGTATTCACAGTAGGTCTCCTCGGTTGAGAAATAAAGAGTGTCTTGTGTCAGGTCGAGCGTCTTAACGTCGAAGTTGCGTCCATTCTACCAAGAAGGAAGGAAAAAGGCAAGCGGACTTTTGCCTCGGAGGACTACAGCGAAGAAGTCGCAACGAGCTTCATTGAGTGCGGCTCAAAGTTTTCGCAAAGAGATTTCGCCTTCGCAGCGAACGCCTGAAACTCCGGTGCCGCCCGCCACGCTTTGATGGTTTCCGAGTCTTTCCAAGAACCGAACGACACGAACCATGATGAACGTTCAGAGTCCTGGAGAAGGTGCCCTGTGCCTCCATCCGGAAAATGTTCTGCCGTCCATCTTGCAAAAGTTCTCCACTCGATAATGAAGGCTTCTTCGTTTCCCCGCATGACGTTCCAGATTCCTAATGTGTAGGGTTGATTGGTCTTCTCCATTGTGTTTGCTCCCTCGGAGGGTTACTCATATCCTGATGATCTTTAAGATTCTGACCGGCAGCATGATCGCTTGTCCTTCTGCGCGCGTCTGGTGAATGCGCCGCACGACATACCGCGATTGCAGGTTCTCGTTTTCCGCCGAGACTAACTGTGGTAACTCGCCGCCCGGTTTCGTGGTGTAAAGCTCTTTATAGTACATAGAAACATCGTCAGGCTGTGCGAAGTCAAAGCATTACGCTGTACACCCTTCGACTTCGCTCAGGGTGACACGATTATTCTTTTATTTGAGCGCCTCTCTTCAAAATCTCATTGGCCAAATTCAGTATCGGCTGCGTGCTGCGAAAATTCTCTTCAAGCTTGATTGTCTTGCACTCCGGAAACTCCTCGCTAAACTCTAATATGTTCCGGATCGTCGAGCCGCGGAAGGAATAGATCGACTGCGCATCGTCGCCCACCACCATAACGTTCTGATATTTGTAGGCCGGTAGTTTCACTGTCGAAACAGACTCGACTCCGGGTGTTCAACTCTTGGGCGTCACTCGGTATTAGTTCGCCAGGCGCGGGTTCATGCCTAAGTTATACATCAGGAACGAATAAATATCCGCCACCTCTTCGATCTGCTTGGTGGTGCTGCTGGCTCCATGGCCAGACTGGGTCTGAACGCGAATCAGGATCGGGTTGTCGCCGCGGTTTTTCTCCTGTATGGCTGCCGCATACTTGAGCGAATGAGCCGGCACTACGCGGTCGTCGTGGTCTGCCGTCGTAATGAGCGTAGAAGGATAGTTCACCTCGCGAATGTTGTGCAGCGGCGAGTAGGCGTAGAGAGCCTTGAACTCCTGCTCGTTCGCCTCGCTTGAACCGTAATCCGGTATCCAGTTCCACCCGATCGTGAACTTGTGGAAGCGCAGCATGTCCATCACGCCCACTTGTGGGATGGCGGCGCCGAAAAGCTCCGGCCGCTGGTTTATCACCGCGCCGACGAGCAGGCCGCCGTTCGAAGCGCCTTGAATTGCCAACTTCTTCGGGGTGGTGTACTTGTTGGCAATCAGCCACTCGGCAGCCGCAACGAAATCATCGAACACATTTTGCTTGTTGAGCTTGGTTCCCGCAAGATGCCATTTCTCGCCGTACTCTCCACCGCCGCGGATGTTGGCCGAGGCGTACACAAAACCCTGCTCTAGCAATGCCAGCCGCAATGAATTAAAGCCGGGCGCCGTGGTGATGTTGAATCCACCGTAGCCGTACAGAAGCGTAGGATTGTTGCCGTCTAACTTGATTCCCTTTTTGTACACAAGAAACATCGGCACGCGCGTTCCGTCCTTGCTGTTGTAGAAGACCTGCTTCGTCTCGTAGTTGTTCGGGTTGAACTCTGGAATCTCCGGCACCCGGAAGACGGACGATCTGCGCGTGGCGATGTCGTACCGGAAGATCGTCGGTGGATACGAGAACGAGGAAAAGGTGTAGAAGACAAACTGTTCGTCTTTCTCCCCGCCAAAACCTCCGGCCGTTCCGAGCGTGGGCAGATCAACTTCATTCTCGAGTTTGCCGTCGAGGGAATAGACGTAGACGCGCGAGGCAACGTCTATCAGATAGCGCGCGAAGATTTTTCCGCCGGCCGTCGTTACCGATTGCAGCGGCTCGGGTTTTTCCGGCAGGGTCTCTTTCCAATTCTTTTCGTCGGGGTTCTTCGGGTCAACCAAAACTACTTTTCCGTTGGGTGCGTTCTTGTTGGTGCGCACCAGGAATTTCTCTCCGATGTTATCAATGATGCCGTAGGTCTCATCGCCGATGGTGGGGAAGAGCGGCACGAATGTCGCATCGCCATTCTTCGCATCACGGATGAAGAGCGCGTTGCCGTTCTTTCCCTTTCCGCGCTCGGAAATGTTCAGGATCGCAAACCGCTCGTCTTCGGTGGTGCCGACCGTGTGGAAGCGCTGCGGGTTTGCCGGGTCCTGATACACCGCCCGGTCTTCCGATTGCGGTGTCCCGACGGTGTGGAAGTACACCATGTGGTTCTCGTTTTTCGTCGTCAGCTCTTTCCCCTTTTCGGGCGCGGGGTAGCGGCTGTAGTAGAAACCGTTCGCCTGCCAGGCGATGCCGGAGACCTTGACCCACTTCAACGTGTCGGGCATCGTCTTTTTCGTGGTCATATCCATCGTGCAGTACTCTTGCCAGTCCGAGCCGCCGCGGGAAATGCCATAGACGGCGAACGTACCGTCTTTCGAGAGAGCGAACGCGCCGAGGCGTGTCGTGCCGTCCGCAGAGAATTTATTCGGGTCGAGCAGCACCTCGGGTGTTCCGTCCAGCCCTTTTTGCATGTAGAAAACGCTTTGGTTTTGCAAGCCGTCGTTCTTGGAGAAGAAAAAGTATTCCCCTTTGCGGAAGGGAGCGGAATACTTCGGATAGTTGAAGAGCTTTTCGAGCCGCTGCCGGATTTGCTGGCGATAGGGAATTTTTTCGAGATAGCCGAACGTCACTTTGTTTTGCGCATCGATCCAGGCGGTACGCTCTTGCGACGTTTCATCCTCCATCCAGCGGTACGGGTCGGCGACGTTCACGCCGAAGTACGCGTCGACCTGG
Organism: uncultured Ignavibacteriaceae bacterium; assembly: GCA_964372545.1. Lineage (GTDB taxonomy): Bacteria > Bacteroidota > Ignavibacteria > UBA10030 > UBA10030 > CAYJSZ01. The sequence goes on along the minus strand of CAYJSZ010000017.1, from coordinate 9,583 downwards.
TCGACTTTTTTCGCGGGAGGATAGTGCAGCTTCTGCGCGCTGGCAGAAATGAACAATACCGTGAGGGCGATCAGCAGTATTACTACTGAGCGGAGATGATAATGGTATTTCATGACGGATCCCTTGAAGTGGTGATACATGGTTTTCGGTGGGTAATTGTTCGTCAATATACAGAGCACTGTTGTCGGTGTCAATGAGAGATGGTAGAGAAATGACAGAGTGGCTGCTCTCGTACGTTCGCCTTGCATTTCTCCAATGCTGTGTGTAGCTTTTGATAGATTATTGTGACTGGTCGGAATCCACAGGAGGAACCATGGACACCACAACATCAGCATTACAAACGATCTCTGCTCATACCAAACCTTTGAACGGTATTCGTGTGCTGTTGAATTACATCAACGGATCGTGGGTGGAGTCGCGCGGGAAGGATTTTCTCGCCGTGATGAACCCTTCGCTCGGACAACAGATTGCCAAGGTCCCTCTCTCGACCGCTCAGGATGTTGACGATGCCGTGCAGGCAGCAGATGCCGCGTTCAAAGGCTGGTCGAGTATGCCTATTAAAGAGCGGGCGCAGGTGTTCTACCGCTACAAGACCCTGATGGAGAAGAATTTTGAAGAGCTTGCTGGGCTCGTACACGAAGAGAACGGCAAGATCATGAGCGAGGCGCGGGCAGAGATTGAGAAAGCGATCGAGGTGACGGAGTTTGCTTGCGCGATGCCGCAGCTTGCGTCGGGAGAAATTCTCGAAGTCAGCAAGGGAGTCGAGTGCCGCATCGACCGCCACCCGCTCGGCGTCGTTGTTTCGATCACGCCGTTCAATTTCCCGAACATGGTCCCGAACTGGACGATCCCCAATGCGCTCGTCCTCGGCAACACGATGATCCTGAAGCCGTCGCAGCAAGTGCCGCTCAGTTCTATCCGTATTGCCGAGTTGTTAAAGGAAGCGGGACTGCCCGACGGCGTGTTCAATGTCGTACACGGCGCGCAAGAAGCCGTGGAAGCCATCTGCGACCATCCGAAGATTCAGGCAGTCTCGTTTGTCGGGTCGACGAAAGTAGCCAAGATCGTCTATGCCCGCGCAACCTCGCACCACAAGCGGGCGCTTTGTCTTGGCGGAGCAAAGAATCATTTGATAGTATTGCCGGATGCCAACGCGGAGATGGCTGCGTCCAACATTGCTGCGTCGATGAGTGGCTGCGCGGGTCAGCGATGTATGGCGGCCTCGGCAATGGTCGCCGTCGGCCCGGTCGATCATATCATTCAACGACTGTGCGATGAAGCGCGAAAGATCGTGCCGGGGAAGAATTTAGGCGCCGTCATCTCGAAAGAAGCGAAAGAGCGCATCGAGCGATACATCACCGAAGCGGAACAGCAGGGCGCGAAAGTTCTTGTGGATGGACGCGGCGCAAAGGTCGAGGGAAAGGAAGACGGCTACTACGTCGGTCCAACGGTCATCGATTACGTGCGGCCCGACATGAGAATCGCGCAGGAGGAGGTCTTCGGCCCGGTACTTACGATTATTCGCGCGAAGAACGTCGATGAGGCGATTGCCATCGAAAACAGAAGCCCCTACGGCAACGCAGCGTCGGTCTTTACGCAGAGTGGCGGAATGGCGCGCTACGTGATGGAGCGGGCGAGTGCGGGGATGATCGGCGTGAACATCGGCGTGCCGGTTCCCCGCGAGCCGTTCTCCTTTGGTGGCTGGAACGAGTCGAAGTTCGGCGCCTGCGACATTACCGGCAAGAGCTCCATCGAGTTCTTCACCAAGCTGAAAAAGACGACGATCAAGTGGAATCCCGAAGCGAAGGTCAACTGGATGTCGTGAAGCAGGTGTAAGGTGAAGGGTGTCAGGTGAGGGGTGGAAGGCGACGGGTTAGCCAATCATAAAAGGATGTTACCTTGGCTCGACGAGTTTATGTTGATACGTCTGTAATCGGAGGTGTCCACGACAATGAATTCTCAGAGTACTCGGAAAGGCTTATCAGGGAATTCAGACTTGGTTTCTACATCCCAGTTCTCTCTACGCTAACTTTAGAAGAGTTGTGAGATGCTCCGAGGGTTGTACGCAATACTCTGACGGAAGTCGAAGAATACGCGTATATTGTTGGGGTCACAAATGACGCGATCACGCTCTCTCGTTTGTATCTGAGCACTGGAGGATTCTCTTTACGACAGCTTGCCGATACATTGCATATAGCCGTAGCCACTGTCCATGGAGTAGAAATACTCGCTAGCTGGAACTTTCGGGATATAGTTAATTTGGAAAAAATATCTCTTTACAACTCAGTAAATGTCAAAGAAGGATACCATCGTTTGGAGATTCGAAGTCCGAGGGAGATCATTCATGAAGAAAACATTTGATGCTGTAAAGTTCCAGCGGAAGCAGAGAGCAAAGCTGTCTCGTTCATTGGCAAGAATGACGCCGCCGCGTATCGTTGCAAATTTAGGTAAACAACCGGAGACCAAAGCAAAGAAGGCGTCGCATTCTGCCACAAGTACCCGAGCAAGATCATCACCAGGCTGAAGAAGACCGCCATCAAGTGGAACCCGGGTGCGGGGGTGAATTGGATGTCGTGAGCGAGGTCGTAGGTAGTGGGTGGTAGGAAGTAGGTGGTGGGGATACAGGTAGAAAGTTCAGTGTTTTCTTCGTTCCAACGCTTGTTCCAGGCCCCTCAACATTCTGCCGCATTCATCGTAGCGGTTGAAGTAACTTTTGTATTGCTCCTCGGTCAAGTACTTCTTCTTGCAGGCAGTAAACAAATGATGTTTTGTCTCTCGTAATTCCCCAAGCGCCCTATTTATGCCTTCCGAGTAAATATTAATGTGTTTGTTGTTCCAGCCCTCCGCAATGTTTGCCGGAATGGAATTTGAAGAGCGTCTCAATTGAGAACCAAGCTCATACATTTCAAACTTCGGAAATGTCATCGTCAACTCGTGCATCTCTAAGTGTTATTGCACAAGTTCTTGGTAAACGTCCAAATCCTCAAAACTGTTTATTTGCTTTTTTCCCTCCACCTATCACCTTCCACCTTCCTCCTCTCACCTCTCATCAGTCCTACGTACGCCGCGAACGCTACTGCAAACCCCACGAACCACGCGTAATCGTAGAGAAATCTCACTTCCTCGACCAGCAACCCGATCAATGCAACAAACACACCGGCCACGAGCGCGATGACGGCTTTCATGTTGAAGCCTTTCGAGTATTCGTACTCGCCGCCGCGGATATACAGGTCTTTCACGTTCAGCTTCTGCTTGCGAACGATGAAGTAGTCGGCGATCAGAACGCCCGCGATGGGGCCGAGAAACCCCGAATATCCCACCAGCCATCCGAAAATGTACGTGCCGTAATCGGAGAGAAGTTTCCAGGGCATCATCACGATGCCGAGCACGGCGGTGATGAGTCCGCCCCGAACGAAAGAGATTCGCCGAGGCGCCACGTTGGCAAAATCGTTGGCGGGCGAAACGACGTTTGCCGCGATGTTTGTGGTGAGTGTAGCAACGACGAGCGACACGAGCGACAGAAAGATGATTACGGGGCTTTGGAACTTCGAGAGCAGCACCACCGGGTCCCAGATAGGCTCGCCGAACACCACTACCGTTGCCGATGTGACCGCAACGCCGATGAACGAGAACAGCGCCATCGTCGGCGGAAGACCGATGGCTTGCCCGGCCATCTGCGCGCGCTGGCTTTTCGCGAAGCGCGTGAAGTCGGGTATGTTCAGCGAGAGCGTCGCCCAGAAGCCGACCATGCCGGTCAGCGACGGAACGAAGAATTTCCAGAATTCACCCGCGGTCTGGAATTTGCTCGGCTGCGACAGGATCGGGCCGAACCCGCCGCCGGCAACGTACGCCCATCCGAGGAGCGCGAGGCCCATCACGATGAGGAACGGCGCGGCGAGCGCTTCGAGCCATTTGATCGATTCCGTTCCTTTGACGATAAAGTAGACGTTCATCGCCCAGAAAATGAGAAAGCCGACAGCGGGGCCCCACTCGAAGACCGCCCACTGCGGTAGCAGGAGAACGATCATCGAGTTAAACGCCTGGCCGCCGATCCAGGTCTGGATGCCGAACCACCCGCACGCAACAATGGCACGGAGAATGGCGGGAATATTCGAGCCAACGGTGCCGAACGATGCTCGCGCCAGCACGGGAAACGGAATGCCGTACTTCGTCCCCGCATGTGCGTTAAGGATCATTGGAACGAGCACGATGACGTTGCCGAGCGTTACGGTGAGCAGCGCCTGCCACCAGTTCATGCCGCCCGCGATGAGTCCGCTGGCGAGCATGTACGTCGGGATGCAGACGGACATGCCGATCCAGAGCGCGGCGATGTTGTACGTTCCCCACGTGCGCTGCGCAATTTTGGTTGGAGCGATGTCGGGGTTAATCAGCGGGCTGCTATCAACTGAAGAGAGGTCGACTTCAATGAGCTCAGAACTGAAAGATGGTGTGGTCATAAGTTTCCCAATTAGTTTTCTGAAGTGACCGTGCTTCTTTTATCATTTGATGAGCACTAGCTCCCTGCTTGCAACAAAACTGCCTGCAACAATTCGGTACAGGTAGGTTCCGGACGCAACAACGGTGTCATGCGTATCAGCTCCATCCCACAATACCTGATAGGAATTGGGGGAGAGAATCTTCGACACCATGTTCCTGATCAATCTACCGCGTAGGTCGTAAATCGAGAGTTCAACGTGCGCCTGCTGAACGATTCGAAACCGTATCACCGTCGTCCCGTTGAACGGATTGGGGAAATTCTGCTCCAGCGTGAATGCATCCGGAACAGTTCGCTCATCCTCTTCAACGACGGTCACCCCGCCATACACAGAATCCCGAATGGCAGTGATCTTTGTCCAGGTCGCGCCGGCGTCCGTCGTGCGATAGAGGAAATACCCTTTTGCCGCAGCCCAGACAACATTAGGATTGGCCTGTGATATCTTGATATCCACCATCTGCCGGGTCGAGTCCAGATTCTGGTCTGTGTACACCGTTGTAGTATTCTGCAGCCCGTCGGTCGATTTGTTGATCGTATTTCTTCCGAAGAAATAGATGGTCAGGCTGTCCGTCGGGTGGATCTTCGGCTCGCTAAAAAATCCGGCCTTGAGTTGCGTCCACGTGCTTCCCCCGTCGGTGGAACGGTGCACTAGTCGTGTGGGGCTCAAATCGTGGCCGTAAATGATCCGGGGATTCTTGTGGAATGCATCGAACGCGTAGATCGTTTGTCCCGCTGGGTTACTGATCGACCACGTTTGTCCTCCGTCGGTGGACCGGAAAAATCCCATGGCGGTGGATGCGTCCGTGCCATGCAATTGAGCCGAACCGTACAAGATCTTCGAATCACTGCCCCGGATGGTCATGTTGACATAAATATTCGAATCTACTCCGGCTGGTACCGGCAGAGTAGACCAACTATCCCCGCTATTGGTACTCACATACACCCCGCCTCGATAAAAGCCCGGTGCAAGACTGAACGTGCTTTTGACTCCGCCGAGCCCAACATAGATGCGTTGCGGGTTCGTTGAGTCCACGAGAACGTACGTTGCGTAGGTCGTCGGCAGTCCGGTATTCTTTTGTGCCCAGGTGAGTCCGCCGTCGGAGCTTCGGTAGACACCGCCGGAGGCGCTGGGATAGAGTTGCGGAGAAATCGGTCCAGGTCCGTTCACGGTAGCAGCGTAGAGGACTTGGGAGTTTGTTGGGTCGATCGTAATGTTGAAAATCTGGGAATAACCGGTCTGGTTTGCGGTGCACTTAAGTCCCTGCCGCAAACGGATCCAGCTCACTCCGCCGTCGGTTGTTTTGAAGATCCCGTTTGTTTCCGTCCCGGCATAGACGATGTTTTCGTTCCTCGGGTCGATGGCGATCGAATGAAACATGTGATCCTGAATGTTGCCCGGTCCGCCCTTCAGCGCTCCGTTGATCGGAGTCGGGCAGTCATTCGTATCGACAGGCGCAGTCGTAGGAAAAGTCCCGCCGTTCGCGCGAAGCCCTATTCCCGAGAACGCCGACAAGAGGATGGACACAACGAGAAAAGATATTCTCCAGCAGGGATTCATGCGCTGTTTATCAGTGAGAAGAGTATTTAGCTACGAAGGCACCAAATAAATCTAAAGAATAGACCTTTTGATTCCATCTTCCGTTGGTTTCCACGCCCGCCTACCGGACGGGCAGGCTCCGCGTGGGGATGTTGATCGGTAATGAGTAGAACGCAGAGCGTCAGACTCTCCGTTCCGACGGAGACCGTCGGAACGAGTATTAACAAGCCGCGGCTCCCGAATCGACTGCCGAGCGCACCGCCGCGACGTCTCCGGTCAGCGTGGCGAACGCTTTGCCGCCAAGCGCCATCGCAAGCCGAATCTCGATGAGACTCACCCGCGCGGTCTTGACCGCCGCATCCGCCGCCTCGGTCAACGACGCAACGCTGAACGATGCTGCGGCCGTTGCGCTTTCGCCCATCTGATCTTTCTTCAGACTGCCGAGGGTTCTACTTGCGTTGCAGCTCCTTTGCTACCTGCTCCACCTTCGACCAGACGCGCAGCAGATTGCCCCCGCAAATTTTTTCGACGTCGGTCTCGGAGTAACCTCGCTTCAGCAGCTCGTAGATGATGTTGGGGTACTGCGAGACGTCTTTAAGGTCGCTCGGCAATGACCCGGCTACGCCGTCGAAATCCGAGCCGAAGCCGACATGGTCCACCCCGACAAGCTTCACAACGTGGTCGATATGATTCACGACATCGACAACCGTGATCGCGGGCGGAGGGTTGTCCTTCCAGTACTTCGTGATGAAGTCTTGAGCACGCGGATCATCGAAGTTCAACTTATTGGCTGCGAGGTACTCCCAGATCTTGTTCTCTTTCTGCTGGAACTCGCCGTTCAGGAACGACCGCCCAAAATTGATCATCACCGCGCCGCCGTTCTTCGCCAACAGCTTGATCATGTCGTCGGCGATATTCCGCTGCCAGCCCGGAGTGAACGCCCGGCACGATGAGTGCGATGCGATAGCCGGTGCTTTTGAGAGCTGCATGACCTGATAGAACACATCGTCCGACACGTGCGAAATGTCGACCATAATGCCGAGCCGGTTCATCTCCGCGACGACCTGTTTGCCAAACGGACTCAAGCCCTTCCACGTGTGCGTGGTATCGTACGAGGAATCGCCGATGTGGTTGTCCTTGCCGTGCGTGAGTGTGATGTAGCGAATGCCGCGGTCGTAAAAATGTTTCAGGTTCTCGAGCTTGCCTTCGACGGGCGAGCCGTTCTCCATGCCCATCGGCAGGGAGATTTTGCCCTGCTTGGACTGCGCCATCACGTCGGCGGATGACTTGGCGACGGCAAATTTATCCGGCCATTGTTTGACAAAGCCTTCCACCATATCGATCAGGGAGTCTGCCAGCGATTTCGCGCCATTGAAGACGAGCTTCGATTCACGGTCGGCAGGGACGTAGATGGACATGAATGGCGCGTCCAGGCCGCCCTCTTTCGCGCGGACGTAATCGAACTCGCCGCTCTGCGTCCGCTGCGAAACGTCTTCCCACTTCGCCTGCAAGCGGTAAGGGATATCTACGTGCGTGTCGACGATGATAAATTTCTGCGCGAGCTCGTTGGCTCTGGCGCGAAGCTGCTCGTCCGTCAGTTTGGTTTGCGCGAACATTATCGAGCCACAGAGGGAAACAGAGAAGAGAAAGAATTTGATAAAAATAGATTTCATTGGATTGGACCGATGTGATGAATAAGGAACGTGATTGCCTGCCTCCAGAACATCGTAAGCAAGACTCCCGAAGTCTCCCGCCAAACCGTCGCATGCATGCCCGTTGGGAAAGATGGCGGGCAAGCCAAGACTTCGGGAGTCTATCTAACTGTGAATGGATTCCCGCGTAAAGCGTGCGGGAATGACAAAAGCAAAATGAAGTGAAAAAGGATAGAAGAAATGTGGCAGAAATGCAAGAGAAGAACTCCCGCCTCCATTATCCCCGGTCGAGGTTGCGAAGAGCCTCCTGCACAACTTGCGCGCTCTTCCGCAGCTTGGCCTGCTCTTCGTCGTTGAGCGGAAGAGGAAACGAATCGAGGATGCCGCTGCCGCCAACAAGGTGCGGTAGCGAAACGGTAACGTCGTGAACGCCGTACACGTCTTGGACGGGTGTGCACACGGTAAGGATCGAGCGCTGGTCCCGGAGAATCACGTCGACGATCCTTGCCAGAGCGCTTCCGATTCCGTAGTAGGTCGCTCCTTTGCCGGCAATGATCGTGTACGCAGCGCGCCGCACCCGCTCGTCGATGGCAACCCGCGTCGCATCATCCAGTGCCACCGCACGTTTGCGGCAGAACTCATCCAGCGGCATTCCTCCCACGCTCACCAGCGACCAGGTGAGAACCTCCGAGTCGCCGTGCTCGCCCACCACGTAGGCATGGACGTGGTGTGAATCGACGCCGACATGCCGCGCTAACAGCGCACGAAAGCGCGCCGTGTCGAGGGTCGTTCCGGAACCGATGACCCGGCTGGTCGGGACGCCGTGCTGGGCGGCGAAGCGCGCGGTCAGGTGCGTCGTCACGTCCACGGGGTTGCTCGCAACCAGAAGTACGGCGTCGGGAGCGTGTTTCAGGATGTTGGGGACGACCTCGCGAAAGACCGCAGCGTTGCGACCGAGCAGCTCGAGGCGTGTTTCACCCGGCTTCTGTCCGACGCCGGCGGTGATGATCACCACTCGGCTGCCGGCAAGGTCGGGGTAGTCGCCCGCGAAGACGTCGAGTGCGTGGGCGAAGGGAACGGCGTGCTGGATGTCGTCGGCTTCCGCGCGCGTGCGGGCTGTGTTCTTGTCGATCAGGACGATCTCCCGCCCCACGCCGCGCATCACCATAGCGTAAGCGGCAGTGGAGCCGACGAACCCGCTGCCGACAATTCCGATTTTCATTGTTGGTCCTCTGAAGTAATTGTAGAGAAGATAACGAAAAGGAAGGGAAGAAGCGCAAGAAGCATGACATCACCCGCGATGGTTTTGGCGCGTGACCATCTCCTGGGAGGAGAGGGTGTTCGCTCAAGGATTTTAACCATCGGAATGTTGGGAAACCATGATTGGCGCCGTATTTCTTGGTGAACCGTCTGCGGAGTTTTTCAACGGCACGGAAATGTGCGGCGTAGGTATCGAACCGCAAATGCGGATGGTCGCGTTTGGTGATTTTGTAATTCATCCGCAGGCGACGATTTATTTCGCGAAGGCGATGATTCATGCCGCGAAGGCGACGATTCGAATCGTCGCTTGCGATGGGGGAATCATCGCCCGTGGTTCGGATAAGCGGTTTTCCCGCGAGGATGTCGTTGATATCCCTCGCTGCGTTTCGTTTGAGCGAGCCCATCACCTTGGAATAATTCGCCTTCGGCGCTGGTTGGATCAACAAATGCACATGGTCCGGCAGCACGGTGTAGCCGCACAGCTCGAATCGCTTGAGGTTCTTCGCGAACCATAGATTGCGGATGAACAATTCGGCGAGAATGGGCTCTTTGAAACACGGAAACCGTTCGTGTGTCACCGTCGTGATAAAATAAATCGCGCCTTCCTCATAGATGCGTTTTTGGGAATTGCGGTGGAGG
>CAYJSZ010000016.1:0-32866 GCA_964372545.1 uncultured Ignavibacteriaceae bacterium | reverse complement strand
TTGCATCAGGTCTACCTCCCGGACAACCGCCCGTTGCGGGTTCATTGGAAGATACAACGGCAACGGGGACCGCTGGTAGAGTGGTTCGAGACTTTTTCGGGCGACCAGTATGCGATGATGAACGGCTTGCTTCGATTGGAGAATACCGAGGGTGAGATTTCGTACACCGTCCAGCCGGCGGCATCTCCCGCATGGAAGTTACTCTACATTCCGTTGCCGATAGAGAAACTCGATCCCGGCGGCTACACGATCGACATGGAGATATCCTCAGATCAAATAAAATCATCGAAGGAATATACTGTGCAAGTCTTATGGCTCAACCGCCCGGCAGCATTGTTGAACGCGCAGTTGGCAATCGACGCCTTACGACATATTACGTCTGAAGACGAGCTTGCGAAGATGCAAACCGGATCGCTGGAAAGAAACATCAAAGCGTTTTATGAATACTGGAAAACCAAAGACCCGGACACCACCACGGCATACAACGAGGTCATGGTCGAATATTACCGTCGCGTGGATGAAGCTGTTCAGCGCTATTCTACGCTGAGTGGGCAGGATGGATACAAAACAGACCGCGGTCGAATTATTATTCTCTATGGCTCCCCAACCCGGACAGAAAAATATGTCCCGCCGGGCGAGGCACCGACCGAAGTCTGGTCTTACGATCGACTCAAACGCAGATTTGTCTTTTCCGACAAATACAAGACCGGTAACTATATCCTGATCGCAGCAGAGAATTTGTGAAACCCGTTATCGCCATTACCATCGGTGATTTCAACGGCATCGGGCCTGAACTTGCACTCAAGTCCGCTTCACACCCGTCAATCCGAAAGATCTGCAGTCCACTGCTCGTCGGACCGTTGAATGTCTTCGAGCACGTTGCCCATCGACTGAAGAGTAAACTCAAACTGCGCAAGGCGCTCTTCCCACTTCCACAAAACCCGTTCACTCACGTCCTCGATGTTGGAGACGGCGTCTGGCCCGATGTTCACTACGGAGAAGTTTCCAAAGCAGCGGGAAGAACGGCTGGTGTAGCGATCGAAAGGGCGGTCAACCTCTGCGTGCGTGGAGAAGCTCTTGCCATGGTCACGGCGCCTGTCTCGAAGGAAGCGTTGCGGCTTGCCGGGTACGACTTTCCCGGCCAGACCGAAATGATCACGCTTCTCAGCCGTTCCCAGCGTGTTGCCATGATGCTGGTTTCTGATACGATGCGCGTTGGATTAGTGACGATCCATGTACCGGTCTCCTCCATCCTGCAAAACCTATCGAGAGAAAAGATCGTCGAGAAGGCGACAATCGTCCACGAGACATTGCTCAAGAACTATCGGATCACGAAGCCGAGGCTTGCAGTACTCGGGTTGAACCCGCATGCCGGTGAGAACGGAATGATCGGCGAGGAAGAAAAGACGATCATCATACCTGCGTTGGATGAGCTCCGCAACTCGAAGATCAATGTAGAAGGGCCTTTTCCCGCAGACGCGTTCTTTGGACGCCGGGCGTACAACGACTACGATGCCGTGCTGGCGATGTACCATGATCAAGGATTAATCCCGCTGAAGATGAGTTCGTTCGGAAAGGCGGTGAATTTTTCTGCCGGACTTAGAATTATTCGGACGTCCCCGGATCATGGGACGGCGTTTGATATCGCCGGAAAAGGAAAGGCAAACATCTCGAGCATGCTCGAAGCGATAAAGCTGGCCGTGAAATTTTCAAGAGTACTGGTGAAGTCAAGAGACTAATTCCGGACGACGATGGATATCATCGAGCTTCGCAACGTCTCCATATCATTCAACGGCCAGGCGGTACTGGACAAGGTGAATTTCTCCATGAAGAATGGAGAGCTGGTCTATCTGGTGGGCCAAACCGGCGCGGGCAAAAGCTCGCTGTTACGGCTGATGTATATGGACTTGAAGCCTGATGCCGGCGAGGTTCACGTGGCAGGCTTTGACGCTCACGCAATGAAACAGCGCAACGTGCCCAAGCTGCGACGAAAGCTCGGAGTCGTCTTTCAAGACTTTAAGCTGTTGCCCGATCGCAACATCTATGAAAATGTCGCCTTCGCGTTGTATGTGACGAATACTCCCGGCAGCGAAATCAAGAAGCGAACACTCCTCGCACTGGCGGATGTGGGGTTAAGCCATAAACGCAATCAGATGCCCCATGAGCTATCCGGCGGTGAACAACAGCGCGTGGTGATCGCCCGCGCATTGGTGAACACTCCATCTCTTTTGTTAGCGGACGAGCCGACAGGAAACCTCGACCCCGCGTCTTCAGCGGAGATCATGGAACTGCTCAAAAAAATCAATATGCGCGGGACTGCCATTCTCATGGCAACGCACAACTACGAGCTGGTGCGCCGGTATCCCGCGAGAATTGTACAACTCAAGGAAGGAAGATTGTTTGAAGTGGAACTGAGAGAAAGGAGATAAAAAAGAAGATTACAGATTTCAGATTCCCCGCTTGTGGCCAGCCCGACATCCGTCTGGCGGGCGGGTCAGGTCGGATTGCAGATTGTCCGATCCGCCGCAGGCGGATCGAGACCTCGTCTCGCTGTGCGAGACGGGCAGAAGGCAGATAGCAGACCACTCACAACTCACTCCCGCTACAAAACAGTCCCGCTTTACGGGATCCCGTACAACGGGACGGGATGTCCCGCCTTCTGGGATTCCGCTTGTCAGCGGGATTCTGAGAAGCGGAACAAAAAACGCACATTTAACCAATTCACCCCGTGAGATGTAATTTACAAAGTTCCGAAAGTGTTAGTTTCAGGATATCTCACGGGGTAAACCATTCACCAATCATCTGACCTGCTCCACGCGTTTGACCTCCTGATGCGCCAGCATCAACGCCCGCTCGATCCCCGCCCGCAGCGTCATCATCGACATTGGGCATAGCTGACAGGAACCTACTAGCTTCACTTCAACGATACCGTCGTCGGTAATGCGCACCAACTCGACATCGCCACCGTCTTCTTTGAGATAAGGGCGGACCTTCGTGAGACTTTCTTCGATACTCTCTCGAGTTAACATCCACAAAAACCTTAAGAGTTCGCGCCAATCAGGATTTCCACCTTGGGCTGGGATGGTGCCATCACGTTGCGGATACTAATCTGCGCTGCGAGATTCCGGGCAATTTTTCGGATGGCCTGTGCATGCTCGGAATCGGCCTCAGCTGCAACAATAGGCTTGCCTCTGTCTCCACCGGCACGAATTGCAGTGTTAATCGGAATTTCACCCAAGAACGGCACGCCAAGTTCTTTGGCCGTTTTACTTCCACCGCCGCTGTCGAAAATGTTCTCCCGCTGACCACAGTGAGTGCAAACAAAGTAGCTCATGTTTTCCACAATGCCTAAGACAGGGACATTAACCTTGGTAAACATGACGAGGCCTTTGCGAGCATCAGCCAGCGCGACCTCCTGCGGCGTCGTAACGATCACAGCGCCTGTTAACGGAATCGTCTGAACGAGCGTCAACTGAATATCGCCTGTTCCCGGCGGCAAGTCGAACACCAAATAATCCAGATCGCCCCATTCAACATCGCTCATGAACTGCTTCACCGCGCCGCTTACCATCGGTCCACGCCAGATGACGGCTTGCATCGGATCAACCAAAAATCCGATGGACATCACTTTGACGCCGTATTTTTCGAGAGGAATCAGTTTTTGATCGACCACACGCGGGCGTTCGTTGATGCCGAACATCAGCGGTGCACTGGGGCCGTAAATATCGGCATCGACGAGACCGACCTTTGCACCATCCATCGCCAGTGAGACCGCGAGATTTACTGCTACGGTAGATTTACCGACACCGCCCTTTCCACTTGCAACGGCGATGGTGTTTTTTACACCCGGCAGTATCGACTCTTTTTGGACATTGATATGGGCAACAACGCTGGAGGTCATCTGCATATCAATCTTGCCAACCCCTTCGATATTGCTTCGAATAGCCCTTTCGCAGTCGGCAATAAATTGATCTCGCACCGGACAAGATGGTGTGGTCAGTTGGAGGGTAAACGAGACGTCATTTCCCTTGATGGCAAGATTCTTTACAAACCCAAGCGTGACAATATCACGATGAAGGTCAGGATCGTTGATAAGACGCAGCGCGTTGAGGATGTTTTCTTCAGTCAATCTTTGCATTAGCTCTCCAGTATTCTTTTTGATGATTTCGAATCAATATACCTAACGCGGCAGAGCCGCAACCCTGCTTGACACGCAGGCAGGCAAACAGGAATCATCCACGAAGGACACAAAGAAGCACGAAACAATTACTATTCCTTCGTGCCTGTCCCGCAAAGCTCTTATGCGGGAATCTTCGCGGACGAACAATCTTTGCTTTTTCTGCAAACATCTTACCGCTAAGGTACTAAATAATGCGCGACAAACAAAGTAATTTTAGTCCCCGCTCGAAACTCCGAACTCGGAACTATCCTTTAATCACTCCAATCGGAATCAACTTCGCCACTTTCTTTGCAATGCCCGCGTTGTGAACAACATCCACGACTACACTGACATCCTTGTAGGCATCGGGTTTTTCCTCTGTGAGTCCGCTCTTGCTCGCACCGCGTATGTGAATTCCCTTTTCTTTCAGATCTTTGATGAGTTGCTCCGCTGTGATGTTCTTCTTCGCCGCATGACGACTCATCGCGCGTCCCGCACCATGGCACGACGAGCCGAATGTTTCTTCCATCGCACGCTCCGTTCCCACGAGCACGTACGAGCAGGTGCCCATGCTGCCGGGAATCAATACCGGCTGACCAACCTCGTAATAATCCTTCGGAAGCTCCGGCCGATGCTTCGGAAACGCCCGCGTCGCTCCTTTGCGATGAACTAAGAGATTCTTCGGCTTTCCATCAATGGCATGTAATTCTTCTTTTGCAATGTTGTGGCAGACGTCGTACACCACCTTCAGATCACCGCGCCCGAGTACTCTGTTGAAGGCTTCCCGCGTCCAGTGTGTCATCATTTGGCGGTTAGCAAAAGCGAAATTAGCTGCTGCTGCCATGGCGCGAAGGTAATTCTGCCCTTCCGGCGATTGAATCGGCACGCAGGCAAGCTGGCGGTCAACAATGTGGATGTTGTACTTTTTCATTGCCGACTGCATGATTTCGAGGTAATCTGTGCACACTTGATGCCCTAAGCCCCGAGAGCCGCTGTGAATCATGACCACAACCTGCTGCGGCCTGAGTCCGAATGCCCTGGCTGCTTCTTCATCAAAGACCTCCGTAACATACTGCACTTCTGCAAAATGGTTGCCCGAGCCGAGAGTACCGAGCTGATCACGGCCTCGCTGTTTTGCCCGATCACTCACGTCTGCTGAATCCGCGTTCGGTAATCGGCCGGTTTCTTCAATATGGTCGAGGTCGGCAGAAGTACCGTAGCTATTTTCTACCGCCCAATGTGCGCCGTTTTTGAGAACGAGATCAAGCTGTTCATAGCTCAGTCCAACAATTCCTTTCTTGCCGGTTCCACATGGAATATCGCGGAACATCTGATTCAGAAGCGGATCGAGCTTGGGCTGTACTTCATCGAGAGCGAAATCCGACGCGAGCAATCGCACGCCGCAGTTGATATCGAACCCCACACCGCCGGCAGAGACAACGCCTTTTTCCATGTCCGCCGCGGCAACTCCACCGATCGCAAACCCGTAGCCTTGATGCGCGTCCGGCATGGCAAGGGAGCGACCGACAAGACCGGGGAGCGTTGCAACATTGGCCACTTGCTGAAGCGTCTGGTCCTTTTCGATCTGCCGGATCAACTCTTCATTCGCGTAGATCAGGCCTTCCACCGTCATCCCTTCGCGAAAGTTTTTCGGTACTACATATCGATATTCATCTAATTTCTTCAGCATTTATATATCGAGGAATACTCTCACGAGACATCCATCTTTCTTTTCCTGGATCTTCAGTTGATGATACGTCACCGCCTTCACATCCAAATTCATACTGTGCTTCCCTTGAACAAGCGGCTCGCCGCTGACGATCGCTTCAAGTCTGTTCGGCGAGATACTCTCGATCTCGACCCGGCCGACAACGAAATCTTCCCCGTCATACAGGTACAGAATTTCCGAAAGCCACTTCACGAGGAGATTTTCGGTGTCGATTCCTTTGAGCTGAATGTATCGCTCCTCCTCGGTTTCCACGGATTCGATATCGGTGATAATCGAGAGCAAGCCCATCGCGGCGTTCTCGAACGCTTCTTTCAACGATGCCCCGGTCGCTTCGATGCCAACATCTGAGGGATGTTCTAGTATGCGATAACCGGAATTCATCATCGTTCCCTGGTTTTTTAGAAGAGGACTATCGCGGATTCACAGATCCATCAGACCAGTGTCTTTCCACTCAGACGTTTTAGCGCCTCCAGATATAATCCGGCGGTTTTGAAAATCACTTCTTCCGGTAGTTTCGGGGGCGGTGGCTTTTTGTTGAAGTTGACCGAGAGGAGATAATCGCGCACGAATTGCTTATCGAAACTCTCCTGCCCTCTTCCCGGCTGGTACTTGTCCTTTGGCCAGAAGCGGGAGGAATCTGGCGTCAGCAACTCATCAATCAAATAGAGCTCGCCGTCTTCATCAAGGCCAAACTCCATTTTGGTGTCCGCAATGATGATACCTTTTTCTTCAGCAATCGCTGCTGCGCTCTTGTAGATTCTGATGGAAAGATCTCGGACCTTGTCCGCCAACTCCCCGCCGACAATTGCCGCAGCTTTGTCGAACGAAATATTCTCATCGTGCGTGCCGACTTCTTCCTTTGTTGCCGGAGTGAAAATCGGCTCAGGCACTTTGTCGGATTCCACAAGTCCGGCCGGGAGTCTAATGCCGCAAACACTTTGGTTTTCCTTGTATTCAAGCCAGCCCGAGCCTGATAAATATCCCCGCACAACACATTCGATGGGCAGCGGTTTTGTTTTCTTCACCAGCATCGAGCGGTCTTCGAGCTCTCGGAAATACGGCTTGCAGACCGACGGGAAGTCGTAGACGATTGTTGAAAGAAGATGATTGGGGACGATCTCTTTGGTCTGTTCGAACCAGAACTCCGAAATCTGTGTAAGGACCTTTCCTTTGAACGGAATTCCCTGCGCCATCACGACATCGAACGCGGAAATACGGTCTGTCGCAACGATGAGCAGCGCGTCGTCAAACTCGTAAATGTCCCGCACCTTGCCGCGGCTCCGCAGTTTCAGGCCGGGAAAATTGGTCTGGGTGATGACGGGGATTGGGAGTACGGTGGACATCATTCACACAAGGCTACATTTCCTTGCAATCGCCTTCTTCAGCCGCTTCAGATATTCTGCCCGACTGATTTCCTTCGCGCCCAGCATTTTCAAATGCGCTGTCATCCATTGCGTATCCAGCAACCCAAAGCCACGATTCTTCAACCGTTCAACCAATTGCACCAGGGCAACCTTCGATGCATTTCGTTCCCGATTAAACATCGATTCACCAAAGAACGCCGCGCCAATAGCGACGCCATACAGACCGCCGACCAATTTCTCTGCCCGCCATGTCTCGACGCTGTGTGCAAAGCCGAGTCGATGCAATCGAAGATAGCTCTGTACAATGTCTTCAGAAATCCATGTTTCATCTCTCTCAGCACAGGCGCGCATCACTTCTTCAAAGCGGGTATTCATCCGGACTTCAAAAACACTTTTCTTGAGAGTTAATCGCAGGCTACGGGGAATATGAAACTCGTCTAACTCAAAAATCGCTCGCGGGTCTGGTGAGAACCAGCCGATCTCCCCTGTTTTCGGATCCGCCATGGGGAAGTAGCCGTTGCAATAGGCCATCAGCAAGAACTCGGGGTCAAGAACGCGCGATGTGGGTGTACGGCGGGTCATAGCACTACCACGATCTTCCCAAAACTCTTTCTGCTTTGCAAGAAAGCATGCGCGTCCGCAATCCTGTCAAAAGGAAATGTTGACCCGATGAAGGGGCGAACGATACCGTCCTGATACCACCCGAGTAACCGTTTTGCCATCTCCCGAAAATATTCCACTTTGTGCGCAAGAAAGTACAAATTGAATCCCATCAAGCTTACGTTTCGTGAGACGATGGATGGCGGAAAAATCCATGGCATCGCCAGCACCTCCCTCAACGCTACGAGCTTCGAAATTTTCCGCTCGCCCGTGACCGCCGCGAAGCCAAACAACACATAACGGCCCATGGGCGCAAGAAGCCTCCATCCCTTCCTGAACACACGCCCGCCAACCGAATCCAGCACTACATCAACTCCATATCCTTTGGTTTGAAGTCGAACAATTTTGGAAAAATCATCTGTTCGATAATTAATCAAATGGTCAGCGCCGAGATTTTGGACAACCTGCAACTTCTCGGCCGACCCCGCGGTTGCGAAGATTTCCAGCCCGAGATATTTCGCAATTTGTATCGCTGCAGTTCCCACGCCGCCTGCTGCTGCATGGAGCAATAGCTTCTCCCCTTTTTGAGCCTTAGCAAGCGTCACCAAGCTGTGATAAGCCGACATGTATGTAATGCTCAGCGCCGCAGCCTCTTCAAAAGACATGTTCTCGGGCATAACCTCAGCGTGGTCCGCCGGAACACAAACATATTCCGCATACGCTTTCTGTCGCGTCAATGCAATGACGCGGTCCCCCTTTCTGAGGTCTCTGACGTCCCTCCCAACTTCCTCGACCACGCCCGAAAGCTCCAGTCCGGGCACAAAGGGGACTTTTCGAACTCCAGGATAAACGCCCAGCCTTGCAAGCACATCGGCGAAATTCAGCCCGATGGCCTTTGTACGGATCAATACTTCTCCTTCTCTCGGCTGGGGCGTGGGCCAATCGCGAATTTTTAACACTTCTGGTGGGCCGAACCGTGTCACGACGACAGCACGCATTCAACTAATCCCCAAACGAAGTTCCCACGGCGCGCGCAGCAAAGAGCAATTGTGAACCCAGCGGAACCGTGCGGAGTTTCATGATCGCTTCCTTCACCGGTACCGAGACAACCTCTGTGCCGCGCAAGCTTACCATGTATCCAAATTTTTCTTCTGAAACAAGCTGAAGCGCCATCGAACCGAACTTCGTCGCGAGAATTCGGTCGAACGGCGTCGGGCTTCCACCTCGCTGCAAATGACCGAGCACGGTAACGCGCGTCTCCAGCCCCGTAGCCTCAGTGATCCTTTTCGCAACGTGGTCGCCGATTCCGCCCAAACGCAGAGGATCCGTGCGTTTCGCATCTTTCTCTTTCACAACAAGCTCGCCGTCGGCAGCCTTCGCCCCTTCCGCAACGCACACGATGCTAAACCTTTTCCCACGTGTGCTCCGTGCAGAAACGGAATCAAACAATTTTTGCCACTGGAACGGAATCTCCGGAATCAAAATCACATCCGCCCCTCCCGCTAACCCAGACCCTAACGCGATCCAGCCGGCGTAGCGCCCCATCACTTCAATGACCATGACGCGGTGATGTGCCGATGCCGTTGTATGCAGCCTGTCGATTGCCTCCGTGGCAACGGAGAGCGCCGAATCGTAGCCGAATGTCTGGTCCGTTGACGAGAGATCGTTGTCGATCGTCTTAGGAACGCCGACAAAATTGAGGCCCATGTCGGTGAACTTATTGACGATGTGCATGGTGCCGTCTCCGCCGATGGCAACGACGGCGTCGAGCTCCCACTCTTGATAATGTTGTACTGCCTTGTCGGAGTAATCGCGCGTCTCGATACCGTTCTCCGTTTGCGCGGGGAAACGGAAGGGATCGCCTTTGTTCGATGTTCCGAGGATTGTCCCGCCAATGTTGACGATGCCCGCAACATCTTCAGGCTTGAGGATGTGCATCCGTCCTTCAACAAACCCTTCAAACCCATCTTCAATCCCGATGACCGTGCAACCGAAATA
Organism: uncultured Ignavibacteriaceae bacterium; assembly: GCA_964372545.1. GTDB lineage: Bacteria > Bacteroidota > Ignavibacteria > UBA10030 > UBA10030 > CAYJSZ01. The sequence continues at coordinate 23,016 of CAYJSZ010000016.1, read as the reverse complement.
GGTCATTGCGGGCTTGGCGACGCTGCGAATGACCGCGTTCAGTCCGGGGCAATCGCCGCCGCCGGTCAAAATACCGATGCGTTTGATAGATTTCATGGGATCGTCCTGTATGAAAATGATGAGATCAGAGCTACGTTTTTTTCCAGACCATCAGAAGTTCTTTCCCGAGCCGCGGCTTTACCGAGCTGGCGGGACGGCTCTCGTGAAGGAGAACAAACGTCTTGCTGAATACTGTCCGTACTTCGTCAACGTCGACAGAGTACGGAGGACCGCCCGGACGTGCGTCGATCGGGAAAAAGAGAGCGAAGAAAACTCCGCCAGGTTTCAACACGGATGTGACAACCCGATGATACTCTCCGCGGCGAACCGGGTCTATGGCACAATAGGTCACATACTCGACAACGACGTCAAAATGACCACCGAAGCGAAGGGGCAATAGAAAGAGATCTTCTTGAAGGAACTGCGCCTTGGTGCCCGCTCTCAGTGCATTCTGATGAGCGATCTTCACCGCCGTCGCCGCGAAATCCACACCGACTGTCTCATACCCGTGTTGAGCGAAGAAGATCGCATCGTGTCCCTTGCCACTGCCGAGGACAAGCATCTTGCCTGCGCCCGGAATCAAGTGCTTCATCTCCCGAAATACCGGCGTCGCGGTGCCCAAATCCCAGCCCGTGTCATCCCGCCGATACAGGTCTTCCCAATATCCGGGCTCACTCACGGAAAAAGTCGGGCGGTACTTTTCTTCGTTTGCCATAAGATAAACATTAACTGGAGTGAATCCAAGGATGCGGAGACGGTAAAATCAAAAAGCCTCCCTCGTTCACGAAGAGAGGCCAAGAATAGGAATCGCCGGTATGTCTCACGAGCCGGAAAACGCGTCGATCTGCTTCGTCTCATCGCTCGCCGGCAGCGACTGGACGTTCTTGAGTCGCTCGGAAAACGCGCTGAGCTTTTTGTCGGCCTCGTCGAATTTATTCTTGGCGTTGTTAAGATGGGTTCCGAGGGTCTCAAAGACATCGGTAAACTTCTGAAGCTCGGCATGGAGCCGGGACAGGCTCTGGCTAATTTCTTTCGCGCTCCGTTCGATTTGCAGGCCTTTGAACCCGAGCGCGATGACCATCAGATGAGCGTAGAAGCTGTTCGGGGATACGGGTACAACGTGTTTCTGTATGGCGTAGGTGTGCAAACCATTGTTTTCGCCAAGAGACTCGTCCTTGATGATCGTTTCGTAATAAATATTTTCTGCCGGGATGTACATCAGCGCAAAGTCGAACGTCCCTTCGTCGGGAACGATATACTTCTCGGCGATAGCATCGATATGTTTTTTTACGTCTGACACAAACGTGCGGTGGGCCGTTTTCTTTTCCTGGTCGGATTTTGCGTCGACCATCTTTCGAAAGTTTTCCAATGGAAATTTCGAATCGACTGGAATTTTCCCACCTGACAAATTGATCATCGCGTCGACCGTTTGCCCATTACGAAACGTGAATTGTATGTCATACGCGCCGACCGAGAGAACCTGTTTCAGCAAGTCTTCGAGCAGCAGCTCGCCCAAACCGCCGCGTAACTTTGGTGCGCGAAGCATTTCTTCCAGCTTGGAAACACTCTGGCCAAGCTCTTTGATTTCCTGCGTTGCTCTGCCAAGCTCACCGAGTTTGTTATGGACATCCTGAATCACCTTTGCAGCGTTATCCAACCGCGTCCCGACCTGGCCGGTATTATTCTGCAGCTGCTGCGTGATGCTCGAAAGCTGTTGGCCCACAGTGTCGGATGTAAGCTTCAAGCTTTGGTATAGAGCGTCCTGCGTACTTTTTAACGAGGTACTGATCGAATCGGCGGAGTTCTTGAGACTCTGGTTCAATTCCAATCGCAACGCGTCGATCTGTTGCTGCATGAGAAGAGCGGATGAAGCGGAGTCTACGGGCATCTTCCCCGGCATTCGGTTCAGAATAAGCAAGAGAAGCACAGCAACGACGACAATCAGGATAAGAGTAAGCGTTTCCATAATGACAGGCTCATGCTAATCAGACATGCTGAATTGCAGACCGACAACGTTAGCTTTTTCCATAGCTCTCTTTCACGGCGGGGATCAGATACTCCTCGAACGACCGCCGAAAATCGTACGCCGGCTTCCAGGCCCACTCCGTGCGAGCGAGACTATCATCGACATCCGCCGGCCAGCTGTCGACAATCTTTTGACGTCGCAGATCCGGCTTAAACTCCACGCGCATGTTCGGGAAAGCAGTTTTGATAATATCATAAAAATCTTTCGCGGACACACTGAACGCGCGGATATTGTAGACAAGCTGCGTGAGATTCCTCGCTGGGGCGGCTTCGAGTTTCAGCAGCGCGTCGATCGCATCGGGCATGATCATGAACGGAAGCGTGGCGGTCTCCGGCACAAAACATTCGTACGGCTTCCCCTGCGCGGCGTGGTGAAGCATTTCAGGACCGTAGTCGCTGGTACCGCCGGTCGGGAGCGTCTGCGCACTGATGAGTCCGGGAAAACGTATGGCTCGAAAATCAACGTGTCCCGCCGCCGGCTGCGGGTCGATCTGACGATAGTACCAATTGTAATAGCGTCCAAGCTCCTCGCAATACCGTTTGTTGATGCCGTACATCGTCCGCGGGTTGAGCTCCTCCGTCTCTTTCACCTTGCCGGTCTTCATTTTTGTTTCGAGGTCGGGCAACCCGTAGACGGCAATCGAGCTTGGAAAGAGAAACTTCACGCTCTCACCCGTTGCGCGCACTTGTCGAGCCGCGAGTTCAAGCAGGTTGAGCGTGCCATCGACGTTGACGCGATGACCGAGTACCGGCTCGCGCTCCGCTTTGGCAGAAAGAATTGCGGCGAGATGGTAAATGGTGATGAAGTCGTAGAACGCGGCAAGTCGGTCGATCATCACCGTATCGAGAATATCGCCGACAATTGTCTCGTGGCATTGCCGTTTGAGCTCTTTGCTGAGCGGATGAACATCGATCGCGATGATACGGAGGTCAGGCTGCTGATGCTTCAGTCGGGCAATGAGGCCGTGACCGATCTCTCCGTTTGCTCCAGTGATGAGAACTGATTTCGTGGACATGGATATGTTCTTGACGTCAGATGATTATTTCGAATTGCAACGTTGTCACACTGACAATCGCTGTCCTGCAATTTGCAGTTGGCAATTCAACATCCGCCATTAAATCACCCCCATCTTCTTCCCGACTTTCTCGAACGCGCCCAATGCGCGGTCGAGGTCTCTGCGCGTGTGTGCCGCCGAGATCTGCACGCGCAGGCGCGCTTCGCCTTTGGGAACGACGGGAAACCACAAGCCCTTGACATACACGCCTGCTTTCAGCAGGTTCCCGCTCATCTGCTGCGCGGTCGAGGCCTCGCCCAACATCACAGGAACGATTGGATGCGTGCCGGAGAGAATCTTGAAGCCTAGCGCTTGAATTTCTTTCCGGAAGTACGCCGTGCTGTCGTGCAGGCGTGTGACAATAGATTTGTCCTTCATCAGCAGGTCGAACGCGGCGCTCGTTGCGGTAACGACGGAAGGCGGAAGGGAGTTGGAAAAAATGTAGGTGCGAGCTTTCTGGCGGAGGTACGCGATCATTTCTTTCGACCCGCTAATGTAGCCTCCCGCTGCGCCGCCGATGGCTTTGCCGAGGGTCCCCACGAGCGCATCGATCTGCCCCAGCACACCCTGCTCTTCCGCAACGCCACGACCTGTCCTCCCCACCACGCCGATCCCGTGCGCGTCATCCACGAACAGGACGGCGTTGTACCGTCTTGCCAGCTCGACGAGCTTCACGAGCGGTGCCTGATCGCCTTCCATGCTGAACACGCCGTCCGTCGCGATGATGCGCAGACGATACTCTTTGTTCTTGTCCTCTTCGAGCTGCTGCTCGAGATGCGCGGCGTCGTTGTGGTTGTAGATTTTTTTGTCCGTGACCTCCGCGCGGCAGAGTCGCTGCCCATCGATGATGCTGGCGTGGTTCAGTCGGTCGCTGTAAATCACATCCTTGTAGTCCTCCATGCCGAGCTTTTCGTTCGTAAGAGCAGAGAAAAACCCAACATTTGCTGCAAAGGTGGACGAGAAGAGAATCGTGTCGTCCGTCTTGAGAAACTTCGAAATCTTCTTCTCAAGCTCGCGGTGGATGGTCTGTGTGCCGCAGAGAAATCGCGCCGATGCGACGCCATACCCGAACTTCTTGATGCCTGCGATGGCGGCCTGGCGGACTTTCGGATGATTCGACATGCCGAGATAGTTGTTCGAGGCAAGCATCACGACTTCCTTGCCACCGACTTTGACTACTCCGCCTTGCGCTGATTGAAGCTCGGTTTCGTACTTGTAGGTCTGGGATTCTTCCATCCTGGCGAGCTCCGAGGAGAGAAGTTGTTTGAGATCCATGGTCAGGTTTGAGTTCTCAGGTTTGAGGGTTCAGGTTACTGCAATCTTCTAGATAGAGACATCTGAAAAATTAAATTCCTTTGTCATTCCTCGTTCGAATGACGAGGTCAGATTCCTCTCCGCCTTTGACGGATCGGAACGACATTACCTTTTGAATTATTCAGAAGTCTCAGATACTGAATTCTGACTACTGCTTTCTGGTTTTCTTCCACTCCGCGTAATTCTTCCGAATATCCTCCAGAACTTCTCTATCGATCAGATCATCTTGCCTGATGCGGACGTCGTAGTTCTCCCATCCCATAAAATCCTGCAACGCCTTGTTGGTCGCCTGGTCAAAGACTCCGTTCATCGGTCCGTTGTAAAACACAAAGCCCTTGTACGCCTTTTCGCTCATGATCGTCTGAAGCTCTTTACAGGTTGCCGCGTCAATCTTGATGAGATTCTGCGGTTCGGAGCGGAAGAAATAGAGTTTGTGCAGCTTGTAAAGGCGTTCGAGCTCCTTCAGGGGAGTGGGATGGTCGTAGACGCTGATGTCGATGTAGTCATCGGTGGTGCCGTCGTACCCTGCTCCTTGACGTTTCACAAGCAGCGCAGCGGATTGTTCGCCGCGTCGGTCTCCACCGGCTTTTCCGCCGGCAACCAACGCTGCAACAAGACGGTCCGCGAGTGATCCCATTGTATGCTGAAAGGTCTTCGCCATCGCTTCAACAGTTTCTTTTCCGACCAGGATGTTCCCTTGGGCTGCAAACCCTCTTCCATTGATGAGCATACCCTTACCGCCCGTGCTTGTCGCCGTCATGCCACCGGCCCAATCAAAACAGTCGTTGCCCGTCCAGCTCGCGGCATTGCCTTTCATGTCGACGATTCCGGCCTGACGAGAGTGGCGTGCGCTATCGTTCGCGACCAGAATGCGAAGGGCTTCTTCTGCCGTCGCGCCGTTTCGCAAGAGAGCCAACCCTCTCGGGCCGTACTGGACATTGACAAACGATTGTGTGGCAATCGCACCGACACCAGCTTCTGCCCACGGCACAACAGGCCGGACGTTCGGGAACTTCGATTGCACGGCAACACCGACGTCGCCGTTATCGAGGTCGACCGCAACGATCGAGAATGTCGCAACGAGGGGGTCTTGAGAAAGCGAAGATGGATTCGAAACAGCAAGCAGGAAGAGGACGAAGACAGTCAGCGCGCACAACGTTTGAACGACCCGCATGAGCATCTCCTTGTCGGTGAGCTTCAAGAAGAGATAAGCGAATGGTGAGAACACTATGCAGTGAATTTCGAATCAACCGCCTGGACGAGGCGGTCAAAATATAACGAGAAAACAATTTGAATACAAAAAAGTATCCTTTAGGCGGATTTCTTCAGCCGGATGGCGAACGAACCGTCCATACTATGCTTATGCGGGAGGGTTTCGACATAGCCATCGGGATGGACAAGCTCGGGTTTGACGAATTGCTGCGCAGGCTCGACGGAGAATTCAGGATGCTTCGACAAAAACTCGCCCACCAGTCCGATGTTTTCCTCCGGCTCGGTTGTGCATGTGCTGTACACCATGATACCGCCGGGTCTGACCAGAGTCACGGCGTTTTCCAGAATATCTCTTTGAATTCGCACAAGATTATCGAGATCTTGCGGCTCGCGCTTCCACTTCGCATCGGGCTTCTTGCACAACACGCCCAGTCCCGAGCATGGCGCATCGACCAGGACTTTTTCTGCCGGCGTAGTCCGAAGCGTTGCAGAGTCTGAAACCAGGAAATGCGCGTTGGCAACACCGTGTCGCTGGCACGCTGTCTTGACCAGGTTCAAGCGATTCTCGTACCGGTCGACAGCGACGATCTCCCCGATGTTCTTCATCAGCTCGCCGATGAACGTCGTTTTCCCGCCGGGCGCTGCACAGAGGTCGAGCACGCTGTCACCCGGCTTCGGGTCGAGCAGCAAGACCGGCAAGCCGGCGCTTTCATCCTGTATGCCGAAGAAGCCTTGCTTGAAGAGATCCGAGTTGCCGATATCCGTCATGTGCCTGACGCGCACATAGTAGTCCAGATACTGTGAGCGGGAGAATTGTATCTGATGTTGCTCGAGGATACTCAAGAAATAGTTGAAATCCATCTTGAGCCGGTTGACGCGAATGGTTAAATCAGGGCGCTGGTTGTTAGCGGAGAGAAGTTGCCTCGCCTGGTCGACACCAAATCGCTCGACCCATCGTTTCACGAGCCAGTAGGGATGCGACTCAACGACGGCGAGATGTTGGATCCTGTCCTCATTCGGGTCGGGATAGCGGAGGTTCTCAAGATTCCTGACGATGTTCCGAAGAATGGCATTCACGAGGTCGGCCACCTTTTGGCCACGAATGCGTTTGATGAACTCGACAGCCTCGTTGACCGCAGCCGAGTGTGGGACCCGATCCAGAAACATGATCTGATACGCGGCAACACGAAGCGTATTCCGGATATTCGTCTCGGCTTTCGTGAAGTTGCCGTGAAAGAATCCGGTCAGAATCCAATCGAGTTTGTTTCGCCAGCGAATCACCCCGGTAACGATTTCCGCCATCAAGCCCTTGTCCAGTTCATTCATCTCCGCGGAGCGCATCTCAGCATCCATCAGCCGATCAAGATACGAATCCGAGCGGTCGATGCGGTTGAGAATCTTGACCGCTGTTCCGCGTGGACCTGCGTACAAATTTTCTGCTACCACCTGTTCAGTCATAGTGTTTGCTTCGCCATCCTCAAGCGTTTCCGCTCAGCGCTGGTAAGCTCAAAAATTGTTCGAAACAGCCGTTCTTCTGCATCGGAGAATTTAACGTTGCGACGTGCCGTGACGCGGCGCGCAACTTCAATGGCGCGTTCAACCTCATACGTGGTCACGGTCTCGCTCGCCGCCCCCCAGCTAAACGACGGTACAAACTTGGGCGGGAAGCCATTGCCAACAACGTTGCTCGAGACTCCAACGACCGTTCCCGTGTTGAACATCGAATTAATGGCGCTCTTCGAATGATCACCCATGATCAAACCGACGAATTGCAGGCCAGTCTCAATCTGTTGGTCATTCATCTGTACTCTTACGGTGCTGTAGTTATTCTTCAGGTCGCTATTGTTCGTTCCCGCGCCCAAGTTCACCCACTGTGCAATGTACGAGTGCCCCAGAAATCCTGCGTGTTGCTTGTTGGAATAGCCGTGGATGATCGATTCCTCCACTTCCCCTCCGACTTTGCACATCGGTCCGATCGCTGTGTTTTCATAAATCTGCGCGCCAACTTTAATCCATGAGCCTTCGCCAATGTACGCAGGTCCGATGATCGTCGCATGCGGAAAGATCCGTACATTCCTGCCAATATAGAGTGGACCGTCTTCCGCATCGAGTACTGTTCCGGGTTTTACAGTTGCACCCTCATCAATAAAGATGTCTGCTGTATTCAAGAGGTGCACACCCTTGTATACTTTCCCCTTCACGTGCTTTCCCTTTTTCTCCTTCATCAAGTCGGCACAATCTCTTCTGAGTTCAGTTCCATTACGATGAACAAGATCCCAAGGGTACGAGATCGTCTCTGCAACAACTTCTCTCGTCGGGATCCCTTCAAAGTCAGAGAGCGAAAGTGGATCATTCAGGCGGTCCTTGAGGCGCTTCAAGTTCATTCCGCTTACATGGGCAGCGACAACTTCGCCGTTGTGCAGGTACACAACGTCCTCGTTGGATTTCAAGGGAATCTGCTTCTCACACTTCTCGTGCGCGATGATACGGCCATTGATAAAGAGGCATTCGTCGCCGACAATATCATTGACCCTCACACCCGGGTTACGGAGTCGCATATAATCCGCAAGATATGAACGACAATGGAGTGCCACGGCCGCCTTCGGATAACGACGGATAATTTTTTCTTTCAGAGAAAAAATCCCGCTGTGCAGGTTGTAGACCGGCCTGAAGTACGTCAACGGCAACAAGCGGTCGTAGTGAATATCTTCGAAAATGCAGATAGTCGCAGCCATAGAGCCTTCAGCCTACGAATTTATGGGTGAGTTTCGAAGCTGCGTCTTTATCAACGATGACATACGCCTTGCGATGCATTTGGATGATGGACGCCGGTACCATGGCAGTGATGGGTCCTTCGGCTGCCGCCTTGATGGCATCCGCCTTGTTCGCCTTACTCGCCAGCAGAATAACTTCTTTGGCTTCCATGATGGTGCCGATGCCCATCGTTATCGCCAGACGAGGTACTTCATTCATGCTCTTGAAGAAACGGGCATTGTCTTTTTCCGTTTGTTCGGTAAGCGTTTTGATGCGAGTTCTTGACCCGAGTGAAGACCCAGGCTCATTGAACGCGATATGGCCGTTCGCCCCGATACCCAGAATTTGAAGATCAATTCCGCCCCATTTTTTTATCTCGTTTTCGTACCACTCGCAGTGAGCCTCAATATCTGTTGCCATTCCATCGGGTACGTGGATGTAGCGGGGGTTAATGTCAATATGCTTAAACAGGTTTTCCCACATGAAGTGAGAATAGCTTTGATCATGGGTGGGTGGAAGGCCAACGTATTCATCAAGGTTAAACGTCGTCACCTTCGCGAAACTGAGTCCTTCCTCTTTGTGCATCCGGATCAGTTCTTTGTACAACCCGAGCGGTGTGCTCCCTGTCGCAAGGCCGAGCACGAGGTTGGGCTTTCTTCGAATTCTCTCGGCAACGATCTTCGCTGCCTCTGTGCTCATTTCCTCGTACGATTCCTTAATGATGAGAAGCATGGGTCACCTCATGGACTAGTGGAAAGTTCTTCCCAATGTAAAAAAAACGGAATGCATTTTTCAATACATTCCGCTCCTTCGAAACAACAAGCTCACATTACGCACTTGCTGGCGGTGCTGCAGTCTCGGCCTTCTTTGCATATTTCCTATTGAACCGCTCCACACGTCCCGCTGAGTCAACCAACTTTTGTTTTCCCGTATAGAACGGATGGCAATTTGAACAGATCTCAACGTGGATATTACCGCGGGTCGAACGGGTTTCAAACGTGTTCCCACAGACACAAGTAACCATCGCCTTCTTATACTGCGGATGTATTTCCTCTTTCATCAAATCCTCCTTGTCTTCTTGAGTCACTGCATGAAGAAGATAGGCAAAACTGCCGTCAGGTGCAACGAGTTTTTGAGAACGCGCTCTTCGTGCTCCAAACGCTATTTTTTCGCCACACCAACGACTCCACAGGCGAGCCTTCCGCCCGCGTTACCGGTCGGTTGCGTCTTGAGGTCATCTTCCTTCTCATGCACGATCACGGCACGTCCAATGATCGACGTATCGCCGTTTAGCATCAGCATGGAATCGACGTAGTCGAGGTGCGCTTTCCCGTCTTTGTCTGCCTCGATGTTCCCGAGGTCGCCCACATGTCGCTTTTCGCTCATCGGCATGCTGTGCGGCATCGCCGTTGGATTGAAATGGCCGCCCGCCGCCATCCCGTCATCCGAGCTGCAGTCGCCGTACTCGTGAATGTGAAATCCGTGCTTGCCCGGCGCAAGTCCCTCAAGATACGCTACCACGCGAACTCCTTTTTCCACAACTTCAAACGTGACAGCCCCGTGCACTTGGCTTCCCTTTGTTGGATATACCGACGCAATTGCTTTTGCGATGGCAGGCTTTTCCGTTTGCTCATGCTTCATCTGGGCAAAAGCCGAAGCAGCAAACAGACTGATGAAGAGGACAAGAAGAAATCGTTTCATAGCTCTTTTTTCTCCTTATTGAAATTCACAGCTCGAACTTAGCTCTTTAATTCTTACTTCTCCACCTGTGAGGTTTCTCATGCTACATTCTAACTAACTTCTCTTTCCGCTTCACTCCAATTTCAACTTCTTCAGTTTAGGCCGTATGACAAATGAACAATATGGAGCGTTACGGTTGTTGTTGTAATAGTCTTGATGATAGTTTTCCGCTTTGTAGAAACCTTTGAGCGGCTGGAGCTCGGTAACGATCGGGTCGCCGAACATCTTCTGCGTCTCTTTCTTGGATTTCTCAGCAACAGCCCTCTGTTGTTCATTGCTGTAGAAGATCACCGAGCGGTATTGTGTGCCGACATCCGCTCCTTGCCGATTCAATGTCGTCGGATCGTGGCTCTTCCAGAACCACTCAAGCAGCTGCTCGTAGGAAATAGTTGACGGGTCGTACGTAATCTGAGCGACTTCGGCATGGCCGGTTGTTCCCGTGCAGACTTCTGCGTAGGTCGGATTGGCCTTCGTCCCTCCGGCATATCCAGCCTCGACGGATTTCACTCCGTCGAGCCTCTCAAAGACCGCCTCCACACACCAAAAACAACCGGCGCCAAACGTCGCTGTTTCCAGCTGATTCATCGGCTTTCCTTTCTGCGAAAAACTGATCGAAGAGAATATGAAGAGCAAGACAAGGATTCGTTTCATGGCAGTTGCTTTTTCAACAAGAGCTTAACACGGAACGGCAGAGGATGATTCCCTGCAGTAGCTAGTGCCGGTTCAAATAAATAATCTTGTGTTTTTGAGACCCCCTCTTTTATTCTCCCCCTAAGAGGGGGAGAGTTATAGTCCCTTCCCCTTTTAGGGGAAGGTCAGCCTGCCCGCCACCCATAGGTCTTGTTATCGGCAGGCGGGGATGGGGTCTCGCCCGTCAGTAGCTGTCAAGTTAAAACTACAAGATTACTTTTTGGAAACGGCACTAAGAAGAGATAGATACAAGAACGCCGGATGGACTACAAATTCATGCCCAGTGAAATGCGATGCAGTCCGCCAATCTTTCCGTACGAGTTGAACGCGTAATCGAACTGATAATCCTGGTAGAAGAATCCCAGTCCGAGCGAAAATCCTGCAAGGCCGGCTCCCGTTCCGAGCTTCAATTCTTTGCGCTTCTCGTTGTTGTAACCGACCCGGAACCGGACCGATTCGCTCATGAGGAACTCCGCGCCGAACGTAAAGGCGCTGAGGCGGTCGAGCAATTTGTCCTGTGCTTCGTTCAACTTGTGGAAATTCACATTGAGCAACACGGGCAGATGTTCCGGCCGTTTGGTGATGCCGATCTTGACGTCGAGCGGCAGCGATTCCTTCGTGGAACCATACGCGTTCAGTTGCTTGCCGAGGTTCAGAACACTTGCCCCTATTGTGATTTGTTCCGACGGGATGTAATAGAGGACTCCGACATCGACCGCAAGCGCGGCTGAGCGATAATCTGCGATCGACGAGTAGATTCCTTTCACGTTAATGCCAACAGCAGTCTGCTCGTCGACAGATAAACCGATACCGGCAACAGCGGCGATTTCTCCCGCCCCGAATGTGCCCACGATGTTCGAGGAAGGATCGGTCTCTGTGAAACTGCCGTAATTAAAGTAAACGATACCCACCCCGACTTTGCCAATGCCTTCCCATTCCTGCGCGTACGAGAGACTTCCGGCGTTCACATCGAGCAGATGCTTGAGGTAACTCAGCGAGGCCTTGGGGCGTGTCAGTGATGCTAGCGCGGCGGGATTATAGAACAGGACATTGGGATCGTCAACCATTGATACAAAACTGCCGTTGAGACCGGCGGCTCGGGCACTGATGTCATTGCGGAGGAAATCGTAGGTCCCTTGGGAAAACGCAGAAGAGAGGAGACAGACCACGGAAAACAGAATGCAGAAGAAACGTTTCATCGTGCATAATCTAACCAAGATTGGGCTGAATTTCAAGGCAGGAATGTACCCCTACTGCAGCAACCCTTCCAGCAGCTTCTCGCTCAGATAGAACAGCATCATGCCTGCAAAGACGATAAACGGCGGGAGACGGCCCTCCGATTTATTGATTTCCGGAATGAGGTCGCTGGCGCCAACATAGACCGCGGCGCCTGCGGAAACTGCAAGCGCAACACCAAGAAGCTCTCGACTGACCGTCGATAGTACAAAGATTGAACAGGTCCCAAGTATTGTTGCAGCACCGATTCCGAGCGTAGAGAACAGCACCGCTTTGCGCGAATATCCTCCGGCTAGCATGATTGAGCTGATGGTCAAACCCTCGGGCACCTTGTGTAAGAGCACGCCGCAGAAGACCAGCAAGCCGAGCGAGAAGTTGAATTGCATACCGACGGAAATGGAAAAGCCGTCGAAGAACGCGTGAATGAGGAGTCCGCTGAATGCCGAGACGCTGGCCACCTTCGAGACCATGACATGCGCATGTGTTTCCTCGCCGAAATGGAGATGCCGCACCAACGAGTGTTCAAAGAAATGAATGAGTGAGAAGCCGATGATGAGGTACAACGCTGCGGAGGCGCCAAGCGTTTCGATGCTCACGGGAATGAGTTTGAAGAAGACCAGCGCAATGATGAACCCGGCACCGAGCGCTAACAGCGTTTCCTGCGTGCGCTTCGGCCATTGCCGACGCAGAAGGATGAGCACGCCGCCAAGAATCTCTGCAAGCGCTGCCGCAATGCCAAAGAGAAGAATCGTCAGGATCATCGCGAGTACGGTTGTTTGAGATAACGCTCGGCGTCGTTGTGAGACGTTTCAAATTCTTTCAACTGCAAGACTTTCCGGTACTGCTGGATGGCGAGCGGCCGCTTCTGCTGCACATCGTAGATCATGCCGATGAAAAGATTCGCCATCGTCCGGAACCCCGAGGGGTTGTCTTTATCAATTTTGCGCGAAAGCTCGTCGCACCGCAGGAAAAGGTTTAACGACTCCTCGTGGTTGTTACCCATGAAATGGAACCGTCCCATGTAGTAGGCCGCCTCCCGACCATCCGAATCGCTGTACCCGATCTGCCGTTCATTGTAGCGTTTATCAATTTCAGAGAATGTCCGGTAGGCTTCCGCCCAGTACCCAAGCCTCACAGAGCAGCGCCCCACATAGCGGTGAAAGACCGAATTTCGGGGGAACAGCTCATGCAATTTTTTCGCAAGGCCCAGTGCTTTCTCGTACTCTTTCTCGTAGAAGAAATAGTTCTGCATCAAGAAATAGCTTGCCTCGATGTGCGCGTACTTCGCATTCCGGGAGGCCAGCTCCAGTTGCTCAAGGCCCTTCTTCTTGTCGCCGCCGGGGAAAAACCACATGAGCGGCTTCATGAGGGGATATTCTTTCGGCACAACCGCCGCGTAATAATTGTAGATGCCGATGCCGAGCATGACATCGAAGTTGTGCGGGTCGATCTCGAATGCTTTCCGCACGATCGGGAGCGCCACGACGCCATCTTTCGCGGCAGCCAACCAGTTGCCGCGATTTGCGCGCAGTCTGCCGCGAAATCCCACAGACCCGCCTTTAAAGAACAGCGCGGTGACATCACGCGGATTTTTGGCGAGCCGTTCCTCACACATATCGACGACCTTGTCCAGCATGTCGTAGAAGCGCTTGTCGCGCGATTCATTGTCGAGGTCGATGAGAATCCGCCACCACTCCGTCATCGCCTGAAAGAAGTAGCCCACGGGATGGTCGGGACGGGTCTTGACGACGTCGGCAAATTCCTGATCTGCCTTTTCAAACTCGAGATTGTAGATAAACCCGATGCCGCGCTGAATCTTTTCGTCGATCGCCGGATCGGGCAGCCATTGGCTGGGAAGACTTCGGGAGAGCACCACAGAAAGGAAGAGGACAGATACGAGGCGCTTGAGCATGGGACATTCTGTTGATACAACCTCAGAGCAGTTTCTGCAGGAAATAGTCCCGAAGCTTGGCAATGGAAATGCGTTCTTGCTGCATCGAATCGCGATCACGAACGGTCACCGTTTGGTCTTGCAGCGTTTGTGAATCGACGGTGACGCAATAGGGTGTCCCAATTTCATCCTGGCGACGATACCGCCGTCCGACCGCCCCGCTCTCGTCATAGAACACGCGGAAATGCGGCCGCAGGTCGTGTTCGATCTTGCGCGCAACCTCGGGCATTCCGTCGCGGCTGACGAGCGGGAAGATCGCGACTTTGTTCGGCGCAAGTTTCGGATGGAGCTTGAGCACCGTACGGACTTCCGAGCCTCCTTCCGCGGTAGGCGCTTCTTCTTCACGATACGCGTCGACCAGAAATGCCATGAACGAACGCGTTGCTCCCGCCGAGGTCTCGATGACAAACGGCGTGTACTTCTCTTTCGATTCGTCGTCGAAGTATTTCATACTCTTGCCGGAGTATTCCTCGTGACGGGAGAGATCATAATCCGTGCGATTATGAACGCCTTCTATTTCCCCCCAGCCAAACGGGAATTGGTACTCGATGTCGTACGCATCTTTCGCATAGTGGGCGAGCTTGTCCTTCGGATGCTGATGCCACTGGAGCTTCTCTTTCGTCATCCCCAATTCAACGAACCAGTTCATCCGCTCGGCTCTCCAGAATTCGAACCAGTGGTCGTCGGTGCCGGGCTTCACGAAAAATTGCATCTCCATCTGCTCGAACTCTCGCGTGCGGAAGAGAAAGTTCTTCGTGTTGATCTCGTTGCGGAATGCCTTGCCAATTTGCGCGATACCGAAGGGAATTTTCAGACGAGAGGCGCTTTGAACATTGAGAAAGTTGACAAAAATACCTTGCGCGGTTTCGGGACGCAGGTAAACCGCGGCAGAGGAATCTTCGACAGGACCGACAAAGGTTTTGAACATGAGATTAAAAGTGCGCGGCGAAGTAAAAGTGCCTTTGTTGCCGCAGTTGGGGCAGCTTAGTTCCCCAAGAAATTGCTTGAAGATGTTCGTATCTGGAGGTTTTTCCGAATACATTTTGAAGAGTTTCTCAACTTCTTTATCTTCGATCCGGTCTCCAGGTAGAGTTTGGTGGATTTTGTGTATGACTGCTTTCTTTTGCTTCAGGGGAATTTCATCGCAAAGTTCGTCAAGACGATACCTCACCCTGCACTGCTTGCAATCCACCATCGGGTCGGTGAAGTTCTCGACATGGCCGGATGCCTCCCACACACGCGGGTGCATCAGAATGCTCGCATCGACGCCCTCGACGTTTTCGCGGAACGTCATATTCTTCCACCACTGCTGCTTCAGGTTATTGAGCATTTCAACGCCCATGGGACCGAAATCCCAGCAGCCATTCAGTCCACCGTAAATCTCGCTCGACTGATACACAAACCCACGCCGTTTCGCCAGTGAAACGATTTTCTCCATGAACTTCGCCTGGTCGACTCCAGTTTTATTTTCTTGTTGCTTGCTGATATCTACCTGCTATTCTTGTAATCATTATTTCTAGAAGCCATCTCAAAAACCCGTTTATAACCGCGACCCGAAGCGTCCACGCTTCGGGCGGCAGCGGTTATGGTGACAGCGCGGACGCTGTCACCAGCTATGAAGTTATTTTTGAGATGGGTTCTAATAAAATCCGCGAGAATCCGCAATCATCCCCGCCTGCCTCGAACGTGTTGAGGCGGGCAGGCGTGAGTATTCGCCCTTGCGCTACTTATTCTTAAACACTGGCTTCCGCTTCTCCAGAAATGCCTTCGTGCCCTCTTTGAAGTCCACAGAGCCGCAGCAAACACCGAACAAATTCGCCTCAAGCGCTAAGCCATCGGTGAGATTCGTTTCGTCAGTCATGTTTACAGCTTTCAGAGCAAGACGAATAGCAACTTGGCCCTTCGAAAGTATCTTCTGTGCGACGGCCTCCGCGGTTTTCATCAGCTCAGTCAAGGGCACGACCTTGTTGACCAACCCGATTCTCAACGCCTCCTGCGCATCGATCTGGTCGCCGGTGAGGATCATTTCCATGGCGCGGCCTTTGCCGATGAGTCGTGCCAACCGCTGTGTGCCGCCGTAGCCGGGGATGATGCCGAGGTTCACCTCGGGCTGGCCAAACTTCGCATTCTCCGACGCAATGCGGATGTGACACGCCAGGGCCAGCTCGCATCCTCCACCCAGCGCGTAGCCATTGACGGCAGCGATGACCGGCTTGCCGAGGTTCTCAATCCTGTCGAACACTTCCTGTCCACCCAGGGCAAACAGTTTTCCGCTTTCGCCGTTCAGCTCGGTCAGTTCTCCGATGTCAGTGCCGGCAACAAACGATTTTTCGCCCGAACCGGTGAGAATAACGACATGTGTGTCTGCATCATGTTTGATTGCCTCGAACGCCCGCAGCAGCTCTTGCTTCGCCTGCGAGTTCAAGGCATTGAGTTTTTCCGGGCGGTTAATGGTAACGTAGCCGATGCCGTCCTTGCTTTCGAATAAAAGCGTTTGATAGTTCATAATCTCGATATGCGATGTGAGATAATGGATTTCGATGACCTTCGTATCTGACTCCCTTCTTCATACATTTCAAATTTTGGCAAACTCAATGTCATCGCATGAGCCTGAATAGCGAGTTCCCTCGAAAGCCTAAAAATTTCCAATTTTTCATAACCTTTATCCACACTACACTCCCGGTTTTTCAGCTTTTGGGCTCACATCGCACTTCTCATATCCCAACATGATGAACCGCATATCTCATATCCGCTTTTTTACGCCACTTCTATCCGGCTCTGGTCTCCAATCATGAATCGGTGGACGCGCGGCTTGCCGTTGGCCTCGACAATCTCGACATCGTTGCCGAGGATACTTCCTTCAATGCGAATTCCTACGCTCAGTATCTTACACTCGTCCAAAACAATGCTGTACTCCACCTCACTATTTTGCACGTGCGTTCGGTCGCCGATCGAGGTGAACGGCCCGAGGTAACTGTTGACAATAAGACTGTTACTACCGATGACAACTGGCCCTCGAACCTTGCTGTTGATAATCTTTGTTCCAGTCCCGATGGCAACTTTTCCCGACACCTCAGATTGTTTGTCAATTTCACCTTCGACGTATGGTTTGATATTATCAAGGACAAGGCGGTTCGCTTCCAACAAATCCGACGGCTTGCCGGTATCCTTCCACCATCCCGTAATTTCTGCGTAGCCGATTTTGTACCCTTGATCAATCAGATACTGATGCGCTTCCGAAATTTCCAACTCGCCACGCACACTCGGCTTCAAACTTTTCACCGCTTCAAAAATGTGTTTGTCGTACAGGTAAATCCCGGAAACGGCATACTGACTTTTCGGCGCTTTCGGCTTTTCCTCAACGCGAATTATCTTCCCGTCTTGAATTTCCGGAACGCCGAACCGCTCCGGGTCTTTCACCTTCGCCAGCGTCAGAAAACAATTGCTGCCGCTCTGTTCAAATTCGTCGATGAAGCGTTTGATGCCCCCGACAACCATGTTGTCGCCGAGATAGAAGACAAACTTGTCGTTGCCGACGAACGAGTCAGCCAGAGCGACCACTTGCGCCAACCCTCCGGGCTTCTCCTGTGGGAGGTACGTGATCTTTGCGCCCCACCGTGAGCCATCACCGACAAACTGCGGGACCTCCTGGCTGTCGGCATTGTGAACGATAGCGATCTCCTTAATGCCCGCCTCAACCACTGTCTCGATCGCATAAAAGAGGATCGGCTTGTTGGCAATCGGGATGAGGTGCTTGTTTTGCGTGTGGGTAATCGGCCGGAGACGAGTCCCCCGACCGCCGCTTGCGATCAGTGCTTTCACGAGGCTGCCGCCTGATTGGTGCTGGATGTCTGGGAGGCGCCGAGCTTTTGTTCGATCTTCACGCGGTGGTCGGCATAGTGGACGAACGTGCACTCGGGGATCCATTCGCAGACGTGCGACTCGTTCCGATCCCATGATTCATCGGAAAATCGTTCAAACTCCTGCACAAGCCGGGCATGGACGTTTTCGAATTCTCCTTCGACGACAATCAGTTTCCAATCCCTTCTCTGCTGAGAAAACTTCTTGTTCCATTCATCGACCTCTTCGTCGGGAATAAACTCCACCGGCTCGCGCCGTTTCATCCTGCCCACCCGCTCTAACGCCACGCTTTCCCACGCGCTGATATGTCCCATCAGGTCCTTCACCGACCACTCCCCGATGAATCGAGGCTGTAATTTCTGGTCGTCCTCGATTGCTGAGAGCGTCGAAAGCAGTCTTGCCCATTCATCCTGCATGTTCTTCAGTGCTTCTGGTTTTGTCATTCGCCAAAGATCCTTCTCAGTCGACGTACCGTTCTCAATGGAATCGCCCGTTCCCGCAGTGCAAGTTCAAGTGCGATGCGACCCATACTCTTATACAACTTCCGCAGGTTCGGATGCTTTCTGCCAAGCTCGTCCACATGCCTCTGAATTACCCGGATACTCCCCCGGGCGATAGGACCCGTCAATGCTTTTTGAGGAGAGGTCCGAAGAGTATTCTTGACGCTCGATTCGATGAGCTTTTGAAAATGCTGAAGCCCCGGTTGCGCAGCGAATCCCTTTGCCAGCTCCTCCACGGCTCCAAGAAGCGCTACAGAATAGTTCGATGCGAACACACAGGCAAGATGATAAGAAATTTTTTGCTCTTTTGGAACATAAAGAAATCTCCCGCCAAGACGAGATACGACGGTACTCGCAAACTGAATTGCCTTTGCCCTTCCCTCGACTCCATAGGAGATTCCTTTCATCGCGCGCAATTGTTCGGGCAGCGAATTTCCTCCCGGGAAACTCTGAATCGGGTGGAGTGAAAAGGCCGTTGCACCTTTCCGGCGAAGTGGTTGGAGCTCGTCGCTCGTCAACACTCCAGAGGTGTGGGCGACAGAGAGGCGGGAAAAGTTGAGTGGAGCTTTCTTCGCGATTTCCCGGGCGACCGGCGTAATGGCTTCATCTGGAGTAGTGAGAAGCAAGAACCGCGTGCCTGGATGGAGATCGGACAGGCGATGCGATGAGACGGTGCAGCCCACGAGGGATGCGAGGCGTTGTGCCGATGCTCTTTTGCGGCTGATGACAGAAGCGATGCGATAGCCCTTGCGTCGAAGTAATACTGCCAGCGTCGTTCCAACCCTGCCTGCGCCGACGATGCTGATGTTCAGCGAGCCTTTTGTTCGGGCCACTCAGTTGACCCTCGTCAGAACCGCTGAGAGATAGCCTACGACAGCATCCTTTTCGCCTGTGATATCTCCGGACGTGCGGTACTGAAGAATATGCGAACGATCGGCTCCGAGTTTCTGTGCGGTCTTCATCACCGCCACAATCGGTCCACCGCCACATGCTTCTACTTCATTCCGCTCTAGTTGATCCATTAAGCCGTCGGCATTGAATCCCTCGACGGACTCGATCACCTGCCGGTCGAGTCGAACTGCAACATCGTGCGGATGGTAATGGGAGAGATCACTGCTCGCAATGAGCAAGACATTCCTCTTGCCCACAGCGCGGGCCAACGCGTCAGCGAAGTTTTCACAATACTGACGACGTTGATTCCCCATCACAATCGGCAAAAACATGAAGCCCCGAGCTACCGTTTGTAGAAATGGGAGCTGCACTTCAATCGCATGCTCAGACCGATGGCCGAGAGAGGACATCACTATATCATCAGATTGTTTCAGAAGCTCTTCCCGCAATTCACGATCAACGGGAACGTCGCCCAGCGGCGTACGGTAGGCATCTCCGGAGAAGACTGAAATGCCGTCAAAATATTCCCGATGGCTCGGCCCGACAATCACCACGGAGTCAAACCGAACCGACGTCAGGAGCCGATAGCCCATCGCCGCTGTCGAACCAGAATAGACATAACCGGCATGCGGCGAAATCAACGCCATCAACGTTCCTTCGGGCTTCTGGGGCCTTGCTTCTCGAAGCAACTGCTCAACATCCCGACGCAACACAGCCGAGAGACCGGGATAGAACATGCCCGCCACCGCTGGTTCACGAACCGTTGCCATAGAAAATTCTAAGCTGGATTAACGCTTGCGTGTTCACTAAATGTTTCGGTAACAAATTTATGCAGCCGCACGCCGGACTTTTGCCATGCGTCGGGAGGAAGGCCGGCTTTGACAGCCGTGTGACGCAGGAATTCTTCGCGATCCCAATGGTATTCAGTGGCGACATGGGGAAGCAACAAGCCACGCGCGAAGCCCGCATCAATCACCAGGCCGTGCTTGCCGACTTCGATTTCTCCGACATCGGTCACTCGTTCAAGTGGCGACAGGATGGAGATTTCGATATCGATTTCCGGCAACTCATCTGAGGTGAGAGGGGAAAACCGTGGGTCTTCAAACGCAGCCTTCTCGGCGACCTCTTGAACCGCACGTGCAAGCGGTAAACGCGGTTCAACATATCCGATGCAGCCCCGCAACTCTCCTTCTATTCTCAGGGTGACAAAAACGCCCTTGGGCTCATTGAACCCCCTTCCCGACATTGCAGGCTGCAGCGTGGGACGACCCTGAAGCATCGACTCGATGCTCGACCGCGCAATCTGCAACAATTCTTGCCGTTCTTCATCGGTGAGTGACATAGTGCTTCATCAGTGCCTGCGACTAAGGTAAGGAAGCGCGCTCTAACATTCAAGGCATGACGCCTCTAGACGTCCGACTTGGTTCTTCGCATTATCACATATAAGTCGGACATCTTCTCAAAACGAAAAATCCCCTGAACGTAAGGGGCTATCTCATGTTCGGCGATTGAGCTTATGACCATGTTCCTTGACTCGTTATCTGACCGCTTGCGTCATAGTACCAGAACTGTCCATTCCCTGAAGAAAGCCAGATGGCCCGGTACCTGAGCAGTGAATTCTGAATCACCCTCACTTCGCCCGTGGAGTTTGCATTGTCCGTCAGAAGAGTCTGGGCAGTCATGACGCCACCCGCATACTTGTTCAACGTCCCTACTACCGAGCCGTTCGACGAGATGGTCCAGATCAGATCCGATGATTTGGTGGTCGAGTTGTCGTCGTAGATAAACCACGTCGCGTTTCTGCCGGGCGCGTCTACGGTACCTTCGAATGCAGTCCAATTATTGTACGTCTGGCCAGATCCATTATCCCTACCGTTGAGGATGAGCCTCCAGAAAAATCCCTCATCGGCTTGCTTGGCCGCGATCAGGCGTATCGTCAGCCCGCTTTCTGTTAGGCTCCACGTGAATGTCTCACCGGAAATCGTCGGCCGGACACTTGAGAAGGCGTCGAGAGATGTCGTAAATCCGTTAAACTCAGCTACGATGGTCTTCACATTCTGCGCCTCGGCATGAGTCGAAATCGTGATAGGTCCACGAAACACGACGATTGGCAAGGCCGGAACCGAAGATAGGTCTACCGGGTCTTCTTCTTTCGTACACCCTGCCAACACCATCATCATCGAAAGGACAACTGCGATACGCGTCATGGCTTCTCCTGAAAGCAACTGACCAACAACTCAGTTGACAACAGTAAAATAGTTTCACTTCACCTGAATTGCAAGCCGCACCACAAAGCCCTCACTCCTCGGCTTACCTTGCTTCTCGAAGGGTCATTTCGTACATTCGACTCGGTTTTCAGGCGGTCCAAAGGAAGAACTGTTATGGCATTGATGACCGGCATCTCCGGCCTTCGCGGCATCGTGGGCTCAGACTTGACGCCAGAGGTTACGGTGAAATACGCCTCTGCCTTTGCTGAATACTGCAACAGGGGCACAGTCATAATTGGCCGCGACGGACGAGTGACGGGAAAAATCCTGGGGAACATCATCTCCTCGACTCTGCTTTCGATGGGTTGCGATGTCCTTGCCCTCGGTATTTGTCCTACGCCAACCGTACAACTTGCCGTCGAGAAGACTCAGGCTGCCGGCGGAATTTCCATCACCGCGAGCCATAACCCCATCGAATGGAATGGGATGAAGTTCATTGCACCGACGGGCATGTTCTTGAATGCGGGCGAGAATACAGCGCTGCGGGCGGTCGCTGACAACCCTCAGAGAACATATGCGAGCTGGGCCAAACAAGGAACGCATACCGCGGATACACGTTTTCTCGACCTTCACATCCGAGAAGTTCTTTCGTTACCATATCTGAACGTATCAAGTCTTCAACGTCGAAAGCTGAAGGTCGTCGTCGATTGCGTGAATGGAGCCGGCGGGGTTATTATTCCCACACTGTTGAGAGAACTAGGATGCGACGTTATTGAGATGAACTGCGATGCCTCCGGGATCTTCGCGCACGCACCGGAGCCGCTTCCGGAACATTTGAGCAGCCTGTGCAAACGCGTGCAGCAGGAAAAAGCCGACATCGGCGTTGCAGTCGACCCGGATGCTGACCGACTTGTTATCATCGATGAACAGGGACGGCCCATCGGCGAGGAATACACGATAGCCAGCGTCGTGAAATTCGTTCTGGAGAAAGAACCGAACCCATCGTCTCAAAAAGTTGTCGTAAATCTTTCCACTACGCGCGCCGTCGATGATATTGCGAAGAGCCACGGTGCAACCGTCGTACGTACACCGGTTGGCGAGATCAATGTTGCGGGCAGGATGAAAGAAATCGGCGCCATCGTTGGCGGCGAGGGAAGTGGCGGAGTGATCTTGCCGAGGGTTCATCTGGGCCGGGACTCTCTCGTAGGCATCGGGTTAATTCTGCAGTTTCTTACCGATTTTGGCGGGCCGATGTCCGCATTGAAAAAAAACCTGCCCCAATACGAAATCACCAAAGGCAAAGTCGACCTAGGCAATGGAAATCCTGATCAAACCTTGAAACGACTTGGAGACAGATTCTCATCGACCGGTCGCATTACGAACACTGATGGCCTCAAAATCGACTTTGCGGACTCGTGGGTGCATCTCCGAAAGTCGAACACCGAGCCGATCGTCAGAATCATTGCCGAAGCTCCAACGAAGGACGAGGCGAGCGAGCTTGTGAAAACGTTTACACGAGAACTTACCAAGGGAACCTGAGA
>CAYJSZ010000015.1:27411-33620 GCA_964372545.1 uncultured Ignavibacteriaceae bacterium | reverse complement strand
GATGTCGAACGGATCACAGGGCTTCGTTCCTCCACAACAAAACTGAGAAGGTGCTACGATGAAAAAGATTGAGTCTTATCTGCGTTGGTTATCAATTGTCTTATTTGCCATTCTTGCCATCATGGCCACGGTCCCAACACTTGCCATGCTGCAAAACGCGGGCCTACGGTCAAAGGGAATGTTTTTTCCCCCATATTATTTTCCTTCTCCATTTTACCTCTTGCTCATAGCGAGCATCCTGTTTTGGTTCATTGTCGTGCGATTCCTATTTCAGGATTTCTATTCTCGCGGTCAACTGCATGGGCGAGTGAAACGATTCCACGAACAAGTTTTGGCCCATCCCCTGCAAAAAATCTACGGTACTATTGTAAGGAGTGCAGAAGTCTTATCGGCGCGCATTGTGGTTTTCGGTCTCGGGATCGCTATCATCGTCGGATTTCTTGCTGCCGCCGGTTCGCTCGACGAGGTTGGCTATTACTTCTCGATTCCATTTTCTTGGACGCCTCCCATTGCAATGGGAGAACGTCGGGTGATGTTCCTCGATATCCACACACCCGATAACAACCTGGAGCGATATCTTGAAACGACGCTGAAGACAGCTCGAGAGCTTCGACAGGCCGGGACGCGAGTTATGATTGTCGAACTTCCCTGGTTCCAACCGACGGAGAGGACATTCCAACTGGTCTCTGACTTGAACAACACGGGCATCGTTGTGTTTGGGACTCACTATCCACTCTCCCGCTACTACCGAACCATCCAGCATCCGCTCCTAAACAAACTCGATCTGTCTTGGGGCCAATACACGTCTCAGCTGAGCCAATTGTATTATGATCGCTCTTCTCGGACAGCCTTTTCCCTCCCGAGGTTTATTCCATACGGCGTCCATGATACGAGGACGGACAAGCCTGTACCAGATGTCGTTGTTGAGGCACTGAGAAAGTATGACGGAGCGAGTGAAATCCGGGCTGAAGGAAGCGCGATCATCGTGGGCAAGAGGAGGCTGCCCACTAGTTCAGACGGCACACTCTACATTAGCATGAGAGATAATATAGTCAATGTGCTGCTTCTCACTCTTCAGGTATCGATGGTGGGGTCGGAAGTTGAATATACGCTTTACAACCGTGGGGGGATAAATTTTGTCCGATCCGACGGAGAGCTGCTCAAGGGAAGCCAATCAGACTTTAAGGATAAAATTGTTCTCACGGGCTGGTCCGATGCCGTTGGAGCTTTCAGAGTTCAGGAAAACTGGAATGAAATGTTTCAGTATGCAGTCTTCCTCGATTGTGCGCTGGCAGGCAAGAATCTATTACGGTATGCTGAACGATGGCCTATCGTTATTACGCTTCTAAGCCTCTTGCTTTGCGGAGTTGTTGCGCGGTACCTTCGGGGACTTTACGCCGTACCAGCGATGATTCTCGCGGGTCTTGGTCTTGTTCTCAGCGCCCGATGGTTGTTTCTAACTCACGACATTTTGCTAGATGTTTCCTACCCGCTCGCCGCGATCATTCTTTGTACCGCCATCTTGCCGCTCGTGCGGTTTGCGTACACCATGCGATCATTTGAAACCACCCCGACTTCAGGCAGATTTTCGCCATCACTCGGTTTTGCGCCAGAACTTCCAACGCGGATGGCCCCTGCCTTGGAGATTACACAACAACAGCCATCGCGGACGCGCTTTGTGTTCACAGGCAAGCGTCTTTCGCTTTCCTTCCCACTGGCTGCACTTGTCATTGTGCTGTCTATCGCGGGCAGCACAACGCTGACGTACCTCTGGCTGAACGCGACGCTTAAACCCCGAACCGAGGTTGTCTACGTCCCCACACTTCCGACGGTGGAGGTGGAGGGGTACTATTCAAAATCTGGTAATTAAAGGAGGGACTATGATTCGCACCTTATACGCTATAACCCTGGTACTAGCTCTTTCTAGTTCGGCATTCTCTCAAACCATAAACGACAGCTCTCGTATGCACTACGTACAGGTCGTCGAACAACAAACAAAACCCGACACGACCTTTTACGTCGCCGTTGAACAAATGCCCGAGCCGATTGGCGGAATTCAGGCAATTCAAGCGAACATCGTCTATCCGGAAATCGCGAAACGCGCCGGCATCGAGGGCACAGTCTACATCGAAGTCTTCGTCGATGAAAACGGTACTGTCGTCAAGACAGCGGTGGTGAGGGGAGTCGGAGCCGGATGCGATGAAGCCGCGATGACTGCTATTCAGAAGATGAAATTTCAACCCGGATTACATCGCGGCAAGCCCGTGAAGGTTCGGTTGGCGATACCGATTCGGTTTCGCCTTAATAGAACTCCCGTAACTGTGGATGGCTCAAAAGTGTTAGTTGTTGAGGGCCCGCGATCTCTGGAGGGCTCCATCCGGTATCCAGAAATAGCAGTGCGTGCCGGTTTGCAAGGGGAAGTTGCAGTCCGCGTAAGTCTTGACCAGCAAAAACAGGTGACAGGTCTTAACGTAACGCGGGGTGGGCTTGGAGCTGGCTGCGAGCAAGCTGTCATGAGCGCACTTGCATCTTACGTTTTTGCGAGAGACCCAGAGTACAACTTCAAGGGTGGTCAATCATTCACTGTCGTTGTCCGATTTACTTTACCACCAAAGGAAAAATAGGTAGATCTGCTATTCACTTCCCATTTATTGTTCGGGGGTGAACTCCTCGCTATCCAATGCGAGACCTTCATGCTCGGTGGGACACCTTCGCATTAGTTTATTTTTTTGAGGGGTAGAGTCCGGTTCGTAACCGGACTAGAGAGTCCACGTTGGCCGATTGCGAATCGGTCTTTACGGTTGCTTGATCTTCTGCAACTGCTCGAAGTACTTCCGAATCAGGTCCTGATAGTCTTTCGAGTATCCCTGCTCGAGTGCCTTCATCAAATCTTCCCGGAGCTTGCTGTTACCTTCGAGGACGGAGGGGTCGAGCTCGTTCGGACTCTTGCGTGTAATCTGCGTGCCGGTCTGCGCTTTACGCTTTTTCTCAAAATCGCGTTCGCGCATGGACTTCGAGGCATCCAGTAATCGCGACAGAATGCGTTCCTGCTTCTTCATCGTCTCGGGATTGACATTCTGCTGCTGGAGGTTGCGCACGACTTCTTTCATCTCTTCTGCGATCTGGCTTAAATCTCCTAGAATCTTATCACGCTCGCCGCTTGCTTCCACTTCTTTATTCAACTGCTCGAGCGATTTTCTCACCGCCTCCTGTTCCTGTGCCAGCCGCGCCGCTTGAGCCGCCTGTTCCATGGAAAGATTGCCCTCTCCCAATCGTTGTGTTTGCAGATTGATCCCCATCTGCTGGCCAGCCATCATCGAAAGCTGCTGCATCAGGCTGCCCATGCCGCCTGAGCCACCCTGCATCATCTGCTGGAGCGCTTGCTGCACCTGCGTCGCGGCTTTGTTGAGCGACGCCATCGCCCCGCCCTGTTCTTGCGACGCCTGCATACCGCTGCGCGATTCGAGCGCCCGCATCGCGTTCTGCATTTTCGACAGGGCCTCACCGATGGAGCGACCCATCTCCGGCGTCACGGCAAACGAGCGCTGGGAAAGCTCCCCTAAACCATTGATCACATTCCCCAAATCCTGCAGCACGCGCAGCTGGTCTTGCGCGTTCTGCCGGAGCTGCGGTGAGTTGGGCGGCGCGTTCTGCGATTGCTGCTTCAGCGCTTCCTCACGTTTGGAAAGCTCCAGCAAATTGCTGATGGCGCGGCGCATCTCGTTCATGATATACTGCGCCTGGTTTTGCAGCATTTCTTGCTGAAGCTGCTCGAGCATCGTGATGAGTTGATCAAGGTCCGCTTCGGTCATTTGCTGCATCTGCTGGGCCTGGGCTTGTTGCCCCTCTCGCAGCATCCGGGCAGATTGGCTCATCCTTTGCTGGAGCTGCATCGTTCGCATCAGCTCGTTCAACTTCTCCAGCTTATCTGCCGGCATCTCCGTGAAGAATTCTTCCATGCGCCGCTGGAGGTCTTGCGAGGTCTGTTCGAGCTGCCGTTGCTTCTCCGCCAGGTCTTCCTGTCGTTTCGCAAGCTCGTTCGATTTCTCCCGGTCGTTCGACGCTTTGGCCGTTTCTTCCCTCACATCCTTCTGCTGTTGTTCGATCTCCTGCGCGCGCTTTTTCACTTCATCCATCTTCTGCTCGATCTGAATGCGCTTCAGCAAGTTCATCGTCCGCTCGATGCTCTGGCGGAAGCGTTCTTCCGAGAACGTCATCTGCTGGAGCGCCTGCTGGAGCTTTTCTTTGTCGACATTTTGCATCGCTTGCTGCATCTGTTTCATGAGCTGCTGGAGCTCGGCGGAGTTCATCTGCTCAAACAGTTGCTGCAGTTCTAAATATTTTTCCAGCGTCTCCTGCGAGAGCACGTTCTGCTCCTGCATTTTCTGCACCATGTCGTCCACACGCGCTTTCACCTCATCCAACTTCTTCTGCAGCTCCTGGTACTTTTTCGCCATCTCTTCCATCTTCTTCTGCTGCTGCCAGTCGATCTCTTTGTTCTTTTTAAGATCCTGGTTGATCGACTCAAGGTTCTCCTTCAGCTTCTTCGCCTCCTCCAATGTTTTCTTCAGATCGTCGACCGATTGGTCGTGGCCCTTGTTGAGGTCGGTGAAGACCTCTTCGAGCGAGGGAAGTCTCAGGAGATAGA
Organism: uncultured Ignavibacteriaceae bacterium; assembly: GCA_964372545.1. GTDB lineage: Bacteria > Bacteroidota > Ignavibacteria > UBA10030 > UBA10030 > CAYJSZ01. The sequence goes on along the minus strand of CAYJSZ010000015.1, from coordinate 28,972 downwards.
CTTGACTGCGGGCACTTTTTGGACCGTTCACGACGTCGTTGTCAAAAACTTCCGCAAAGTATTCTACGACATCTTCCGGCACGAGGGATAGTTTGGATAAACCCCAGCGATAGGGAATTTCGAACTGCGTCCCTTGCTCAGCGGGCAACGGAAGGGAGATGAGAGTCGGGTGTTCCGCGGGCTGCTCGTAGCGCGAGTGTACGAGCCGGTACGCGAGCCGTAAGCGCGAGAACCCGAAGTCGTCTTTGACCTGAATGACAAGCGGAAGAAGATCGCTGCCCGCCAAATCGAGATTCCCACCCGGCTGTGTGATGGCGATGGTCGGCACGTCGTCGGGAATCACCTTGAGTTGGTACTTGACGGCGTTGAGATTCGTCAGCCCGTCGGCGTCCCGGATTTCGACGGAATAGGTCGTCTCCGTTTTCAGCGAGAAGGCCGCGTCGAACTGCTGACCGCGAACGGTCAACGGAAGTGAGGCACCGTTGCCGAACACGATCCGGCCGCGGCTCACTGTTTTGCTCGCAACGCCGTGGAAGGAGACGCGTGTGCCGGCAAGCGCGGTCACATCGCCCACGAACTCATCCTGAACGCGCGGGGGGAGCTTGGTGTACGGCGGGTAGTCGAGGCGGACCTGAACTGACTTCAACACTGGCCGGTCCGTTACGGTAAGACGGAACAGGTCGCTGTGAACGTCTTCGAGCTGGACATAGTATTCTGTGTTTGCACGAATGGCCTGCAACAGCGCCCGGAACATGCCGGCGGAATCGGGACGCAGCGCGGCTTCCTCGAATCGAGCCTGCCCTTGCAGCCGGGAGAACAGCTGCATCCGATTCGGTGGAACGGGTTCTGCGAAAGAGGAATGAACGAGCACGCTGACTTCGAGGTTCGTGCCCTTGACAATCTCCTGATTACCGGGATAGACCTCGAACCAGTAGCGCGCGGGCGGAGTAAACTCCTGAGAGAAATGCACGAGCCGGTCTACTGCACCGAAGAGCGAGGAATGCAATCCCGCCACAAGGAGAACGACGCCGACAGCCGTGGCGACGAACCACTGTGCGGAGCGGCCGACGACGGAACGATCGACGGTTGAGCGGAAATCGAGGCCGCGGATGTTCTCGCCAAGGTCCTGGAAGGATGCATCGACAAGCTCGGAAGAATAGAGCGAGGTGCCCGCCGAGATTTCGCGATGAAGCTGCAGCAAGTTCAGAAGCCGGTCGTGCACGCCCGGAAAGAGCGCCCCGACTTTTTTGGCGATCGCGAAATCATCCCACGTGGACAACAGACCGCCCAGTCGCAAGACCGGTTGCAGAACGAACCAGACGAAGAGCGAGAAGCCGGATAATGCACTGATCACTACGAGGATACTCCTGACCGTGCTTCCGAACTGACCGATGAGCTCCACGAGAGCGACAACGATGAACACAAGAAGAAGACTCGTGCCGAACACCAGCGCAGAAGAGAGCGCGTCGGTCTTGAGCTGAAGCTTGCGGACATCGGCAAGCCGGCGAAGGATATCCTGGAGTATGACCGAAGAAGAACCCATCTTGGTTAATTGGTTAAC
>CAYJSZ010000015.1:0-27311 GCA_964372545.1 uncultured Ignavibacteriaceae bacterium | reverse complement strand
GTTAACTCTTCACCTACCGCATCAACGCCCAGACGATAATGTTCGTTCCGAACCGGAGCGCTTCCTGGCGCACGGGCTCGGGGTCGCCATGGATTTCCGAATCAACCCACCCGTCGCTAGGATTGGACTCATATGTATAATAGACGACCAGGCGGCCTTGTTGGAACAGTCCAAAGCCCTGCGCGGGTTTGTTGTCGTGCTCATGGATCTTCGGGACGCCGTTAGGAAAACTGAAATGGCACGTATAGAGCCCGTAATTGAACGGCAGCTCTACAAGATCCTGGTCGGGAAAGACTTTTTTCAACTCCCTCCGAAACGCCTTGTCCAGGCCGTAATCGTCGTCCACATACAGGAATCCTCCCTTGTCGAGATACTTGCGAAGACGCTGAACTTCATAGTCGGAGAAGACGACATTTCCGTGACCGGTCATAAAGAGAATCGGGTAGTTAAAGAGCTTATCGTTGGAGAGGTCGACGAATTCGTAGCGCGGGTCGACGTCGATCGTGGTGTTCTGCTGAACGAACTTGAGCAGATTGACTTCGCCGGACGGGTCGTTGTACCAATCGCCGCCGCCGTTGTACTTGAGCCGAGCGATGCGGAGCTTGCTTTCGATGCGTGGCTGGGCATGGACAGCGGACAAAAGGATGAAGGGGATGATCATGAAGATGATTCTTCGTGCGTTCATGGGAGTAATGTACTCAAGTTGGCCACATTCAGTAAGGGGTTAAAATCTTTGCCACGCCCTAAAGTGGCAAAGCCATCCAGTCCCACGGGGATCGAGTTTGTGATTGGGACAAGGCGGGCAACTCGAAGACGTTGAATACTTCTTGGCGGTAGTTATGAGCCATTCTGTCTTTCACTCTTTAGAAGAATTAATTCTGTATCGGTGAAATCGCTTCCGCATCCATTCGTCTCACAATCACCTCATCAGAAACAAAAACCTTCTTTGCCAGTTTCCGTGATACAAGTTCTTTTATCACTGGAATCTCAAGATCGGGGGCTATCTTTTTCGCCTGTTGGATCAACGGCTCTAATTCTTTGAGGGCTTGAATGAGCTGTTTTGGCGGAACTAATAAACGACCGGCAAACTCTCGCGCTTGGTACTCTGCTCGGCCCCATAATGCATCGGGAATGTTTGCCTGTATCTCTTTCCACTCCTCGAACGACTCTGCTCTCATTTTTTTGATGGCCTCCACGTGCAAGACAATATGACTAATCTCATGAGCAATAGAAAAACGAATCCGGAAATCAGGTCTCGCGGGGTCATAGGCGATTTCTTTGAGATCACCGGAGAGAAAAGCTTCTGTATGCGCTTTGGAGTAGAGGTCGGGGATAGGAATGATCAGCAGTCTTAGATTTCGCTCTGCAACAAGTTCGACATCAACAGGTATCTTGTCTCCCCAATGTTGCACGCGGAATTGATCTGCCCTAAGACGGATTTCATCATCTCTGAGGAACGGTATCCGAATGTCTGCAAAATCCGCTGGCAAATGGTCATCTCCGCTTGAGCAGTGCTATGAGATGATCTAGCTCTTCTTTGTTCGGTTTTTCTCCCCGCACCGTACGAAAGAACACTGGCAATGCGGAGCGTACTTGCCGATCCTCATAAACGTCGTCAGGAATCTTTTGCTGTGAAATCGAGGCAAGGTCAAAGAATGAAAACCAATCCGGTGTCCCTTTCTTCAGCCTCAGCAGTTTCGCAATTTGCTCAAGATGCTCTCGACTACTGGGTGCAGACAGCAAGTCTCTCTCCATTTTGCTCCAGTTACTTGGATCTACCTCTGCAAGCTTGCAAAATTCTCGAAGACTTAATTCTGCTTCGAGGCGTTTGACTCGGACAAATTCCCCAAAGGTCATGGCAGCATCCTCCTCTTGTTGTGTGGTATACAATATACCACAGCCAATATTTATTGTCAATACCTACTTTGCTGTTACCAACAAAAAACTCCGACCCCTCACCGTGAAGAGAGGCCGGAGTATTACAGGGAGAACTCCTTTCATCGAGTACCGCGTTCCTTCAACCCCTACCGCTTTATTAGTCCATAATCTTCCGCAAAAAAGGCGGGCCTATGGTCGGCGAAGGCCTGCCGTAGTGTAGGCGGGCTCGCCCGCCGAACTCACTCGACCGCGTCCTCCTAGTCCATGATCTTCCGCAGGAAGGCGGGCCTATCCGGATCCGACTTTTCGATTTTCTCCTTCTCGTGACTTTCCGCGCGCATCGGATTGAGTGGCAACTCCACACCGCGCCGCATGTAGGTCGGCTCGTCGAGCTTCTGCAGATCTGCCGGACCGACCGGAATGCGGTCGATAAGTTTCGCTGTCGACCTCATCGTTGGTTGCGTCGCGGCCGCCTTGCGGTTGAAGCCCGTCGCGATCACCGTAATCATGATCTCATCGGTTAGCTTTTCGTCGATGACGGTACCAAGGATGACGTTCGCGTCGGTGCCCGCGGCTTCATAGATGATCTTCGTCGCTTCGTCCACTTCGTAGAGTGTGAGGTTTCTGCCGCCTGTGATGTTGACAAGAATCCCCTGGGCGCCTGCAATGGAGATGCCTTCTAGAAGCGGACTGGAAATGGCTGAGTGGGCCGCTTCGACCGCACGATTCTCTCCTGACGCCGAGCCCGAGCCCATGAGCGCGTCGCCCATTTCGCGCATCACGGTGCGCACGTCGGCAAAGTCGACGTTGATGAAACCGGGAACGGTAATAAGCTCCGAGATACCGCGCGTGGCGTTATTCAGCACTTGATTTGAAATCTCAAACGCCTCCAGCAAAGGTGTGGTGCGCTCTACAATGTCCAGCAGTTTCTGATTCGGTATGGCGATGAGCGTGTCGACGTGCTTCTTCATTTCCTCGAGGCCGGATTCCGCCTGGCCGAGGCGCCTCTTTCCCTCGCTGTTGAACGGCTTTGTTACGACGCCCACGACCAGCGCTCCAACGCTCCTGGCGATGTTAGCGACAATCGGTGCGCCGCCGGTGCCCGTGCCGCCGCCCATACCCGCGGTGATAAAGACCATATCGCTGCCGGTCAACGCCCGTGCAATTTCCTCGCGATCTTCTTCTACCGCACGGTGACCGATCGAGGGATCGGAGCCTGCGCCAAGGCCGCGCGTCAGGTTTTTGCCGATCTGAATCTTATGCGGCGCCTTGTTTCGCTCGAGGGCCTGAACGTCGCAGTTGATCGCGATGAAGTCCACGCCCATCAAGCCTTTGTCAATCATGCTGTTGACGGCGTTGCCTCCGCCACCGCCAACGCCGACCACGCGAATTTTTGCCCCGCGGTCTGCTGACATATCGAGTTCTATCACGGTAAGTCCTCCCTGGTTAGTTAAAGTGAAATCGAATTTGAATTTGTAAACTTTTGGTTTTCAGAAAACTGGAATTGCTCCTAATAACCGAGTATGAAAGTAGAAAGTATTGAGTAGCAAGACTTTTAAGATCCCAATGAACGTTGCAGTCCAATGAGCATAGAAACGATTTCATTAGTTTCTTTGATCAATGAATCGTATTCTTTTTTCGTTATGTACTTCTGGACTGCAGCTATATCCGCGCATCCGCCGCATTCATAACCTGAACGAATGGCATAACCAGGGAACCTCGCAAACTCTTTTTTCGATCCGCTTCCAGATCCTTCAGCAATGTTCAAAACAATTGAATCTACCGCTCTTCGATACTGTGAAGTCAACGCAAACATTTCATCTCTTGGAAACCCTGCCGTCACGCGCCGCACACGCTTAGTAAACAGAAGTGCCCGCTTATAGACCTCCAATTTTCTGAAATTGTGAACTTCTCTCATTTCCGTCTTGATACTTTCTACTCACCTACTTACTACTTACAGCTCGTCAAACCACAACTTCATCCGGTTAAAAATATTCTTCAGCGACCCCTTTCCTTTGCCATTGTACATCGCCTGTGTGATCGCAGAACGGTCGCGGTGCCTCAGCTCGTGGATCACCAATCCAACGCCCGTTGCGTAAATGGGATTCTCAATTTCGCGGACAAGCCCAGCACTGAAACCCTGCGGGATACCGATTTTCACAGGCATACCGAGGACTTCGCGTGCAAGATCCGCTGTGCCTTTAATCAGCGAACCGCCGCCTGTCAGCACAACACCGGCAGACAAATGCTTCGAGTATCCCGAGCGTTTTATTTCCATTGATGCGATTTCCAAAATCTCCTCCATGCGCGGCTGAATCACCTGGCAGAGCAATTTCTTGTCGATCTCAATGGGAGGGCGACCGCCGATGCCAGGAAGAACAATCGGCTCGTTGTCCACAATTGCCGGTAGATAATCGAAGCCGTGTTCGCGTTTCAATTTTTCCGCCTGCTCGGTGAGAATGCCAAAGCCTTTCCGGATGTCGTCTGTTACCTTCTTACCCGCGACGCCGATCACCGCCGTGTGACGAATCGTGCGTTCTTCAAACACTGCGAGGTCCGTTGTTCCGCCGCCGATGTCGAGCAGCGCGACGCCGACCTCTTTCTCTTCATCGTCTAACACAGCATAGCTCGACGCCAGCGGCTCCAGCACCATGTCGTTCACCTGCAGACCCGCGCGCTGCACGCACTTGTAGATGTTTTGCGCTGCGGTGATGAGGCCGGTGATGATGTGCACGACCGCCTCCATCCGCACGCCGGACATGCCGACCGGATCGTAGATTCCATCCTGCCCGTCTACGATAAACTGCTGCGGGATGACGTGGATAATTCTGCGATCCGATGGAAGAGCGACGCGCTTGGTGTCCTCGATCAGCCTGTCAACGTCCTGTTGTGTGATTTCATTGTCAGGGTGGCTGATTGTCACCAGGCCGCGGCTCTGAAAGCTCTGGATATGGTCGCCCGCGATGCCCGCGGTGACGGCAGAAATCTTCACGCCTGATTGTTTCTCTGCTTCCTCGACGGCAACCTGAATCGACCGCACGGTTTTTTCGATGTTGGTCACGACGCCGCGCGTCAATCCGTCCGACACACTCTTGCCGATGCCGAGCACGTTGAGCTTTCCCGGGTGGTTCTCATCCGGCGAAGCGACAATGGCGCAGACTTTGGTAGTTCCGATGTCTAAACCGACTGCAATATCATTTGTCATGTGAGTTCCCCAGGACAAAAAGCGTGATTAACTTGTTTTCTTTGTCGAGTTCCAGCGAACAACAATTTGATCGTCGAACCGGAGGTCGACGTACTGCAGATTCTCTGAGCCTCGCTCCCGCACTACGTCATTCCAAAATTGTTCGAGGCGAACCATCTTGCTTGCCGCTTCCCCATGGCCAACAATAATCGGCACGCCCCATTCCGCGGCGTAGAGAACGATATCTCCTCCGCTTCGCAAATGTACCTCGGAGATCAGGTGGTACATCTCTTTGCTCGCCGCTTTTGCTGCTGTGAGAATCTTGAGCGCTTCCTGCACATCGGGGTTGGCGATGGTTGAGCCGGCTTTCAGCGGCAAACTTGCCGGCAACCCGCTCAGGATCGGTAAATCGAAGGTCTCTTTCGAAATGGAAGGCGGAAGCACCACGCCGTCTTCATCCAGGTAGAGAATCTCATCCCGATTGATGAGCATGATCGGTGACCGCTCTGCGACGGTAATCCGAATCGTGGACGGCAAATCGCGCTCTACCACCGCATCCTTGATGAAGAAATTTGACACCACATCATGCTGGATGGATGCCAGATCGAGGTCATACATCGGTGAGCCTTCCTTCACATGCGCGAGCTGGAGGATCTCGTTTGCCTCAACGATACGATTCCCTTCGACCGTAACGTTGCTGACCGTGAGGTTCGATTTCCAGAGGTTCGACCAGACGACGAGTCCCGTTATACCGAGAATCAGTCCGGCGAGTAATATTTTCTTGCCCGAGCTCCCTGTGCTCATTGTTCGTTCACCTCTTTTTGAAAACCCACCAGCTTCACTTCTAACTCCATGAGAATCCCGGTGTTTTGATAGACCGTGCGTTGCACCAGATCGATCAACGTCATGATATCGGCCGCTTTTGCGCTGCCGAGATTCACGATGAAGTTCGCGTGCTTGTCCGAAATTTGCGCATCGCCCACGCGCTTGCCTTTTAAGCCGGCTTGTTCAATGAACTTCGCGGCATAGTTACCTCGCGGATTTTTAAACATGCTCCCCGTATTCGGGAGGTTTGTCGGCTGCGTGAGATTGCGCTGCCGCAGAAACTCGCTGCGCCGTTTGATGAGCTCGTCCGTGTCGCCTTTTGGCAGCTTGAAGGAGGCACTGAGCACCACGTCGTGTGTGAAGCCAGACGTTCTGTACGCAAACTGCGCATCCTGTTTCTTCACCCGTTGCACTTGCCAATCATGCATGACCTCGACATCCACGAGGTGATCGGAAATTTCACCGCCGTGTGCGCCGGCGTTCATCACCACCGCGCCGCCGATGGTGCCGGGGATGCCGGCGAGCATCTCAACACCGGCAAGCCCGTTCTGAATACAGAACTCCACAAACTTACTCATCTTCGCACCCGCCTCGGCTACTACGAGATCATCCTGGAGAAAAACGTTCGCAAGTCCCTCTTCCACGTTGACCGCTGCACCGCGGAAGCCCTCATCGCTCACCAGCAGGTTGCTGCCGCGCCCCAGGATCATGTAGGGAAAGCCGTGCTGCTGGAAGTACGTCACGATCGCAACGAGATCGTCTTTGTCGGCGGGTTCTGCGTAATAATCCGCCGGGCCGCCGACTTTCATCGAGGTATACTTCGCCAGAGGCTCGTTCAGAGCAATGTGGCCGCGGAAGATTTTTTTTATGTCTTCAAGAGCAATCATGGCTGGTGATTGGTGATTAGTTAATTGGTGAGTCGAAAAACTTGATTTCAACTCACCATTCACCATTTAACCAATTAACCTGCTTTCATCAGTCTCAAGAACTCTTCCCCGTACTTCCAAATGTCTCCAGCGCCCATCGTGATCACGATGTCGCCCTTCTTCACCAGCGATTTGAGAAAGTCGGGAACTTGCTTTTTATCCTGAACGTAATGCGCGTCTTTGTGACCGAATTGCTTCGCGGCGTTCACGATGAGCTCACCCGTTACACCCTGAATCGGCTCTTCCCTTGCGGCGTAAACATCCGTCACGATCAAGACATCCGAGAGCAGGAATGATTTTGCGAACTCTTCGTAGAAATCTCGCGTGCGCGTGTACAGATGCGGCTGAAACACACAGACCACTCGCCGCCTCCAGCCAGCCTTTGTTGCGGCTAACGTCGCTTTGCATTCTGTGGGATGATGGGCATAGTCGTCATAGATCGTAATGCCGTCCAGTTCACCTTTCTTTTCCCAGCGGCGGTAAACGCCGGTGAATCGTTCAATGCCAGCTTTGATCTTCTCAAAGCGCACGCCGAGTTCAAACCCCACCGCAATGGCGGCGAGTGCATTCTGAACATTGTGTTTCCCCGGAACTTGCAGGCTGATCGCGCCTAAATCCTTATCACCACGTGCAACGGTAAATGTTGAGACATTCTCCTTCTGATGAATCTCGAACGCCTGAACGTCCGCCTGAGGGTTGAGCCCGTAGGTGATGATCTTCTTCTTGCTGAGCTGCGGCATGATGTCCAGCAGCGCCGGCTCATCCAGACAAAGTACGACAAAGCCGTAGAAGGGTACCCGACTTGCAAACTGGATGAACGCGCCTTTGATATCCTCCAGATCACGGTAGCAATCGAGATGGTCTGTCTCGAGTGTGGTCAGCACAGCAATCGTCGGTGTGATGGAGAGAAACGAACGGTCAAACTCGTCCGCCTCGACGACGATGAACTCGCCATGGCCGAGTCGAGCGTTCGTTCCGCCGAGGCCGCTGAGCTTGCCGCCGACAATCACTGTTGGATCGAGGCCGCCCTCCATGAGCACGAGGCTGATCATCGACGTCGTCGTCGTTTTCCCGTGCGTGCCTGCGATGCCGATGCCGTATTTCAACCGCATCACTTCGGCCAGCATTTCTGCGCGGCGGATGACGGGAATTTTTCTCCGCTGCGCTTCGAGCACCTCGGGGTTATCCGGCGTCACCGCCGATGAATAGACGAGCGCATCAACGTCTGGAGCGAGGTGTTCTGGCGTGTGCCCCTCCGAGATCCTCGCGCCCAGCGATTTCAGCCGGTCCGTGACTTCCGATAGTGCTTTATCCGAGCCGCTGACCTTGAAACCTTGGTCCAGCAGGATTTCCGCAATGCCGCTCATGCCGATGCCACCAATGCCGACGAAATGAATTTTCTTTATAGAGCTAAACACAAATTCTCATTGATATCGACTGATGTATTGAATCCCGGAGAAAGAATGGTCTTTCAGTCTCTATTTTGAATTCACAAGTTGACCGCTCTTGGTGTTGGGTTAAAACCCCTGTAAAATCTGGTTAGAATTTGTTCCCACGCCCTCAAGGGCGTGGCTATAGTCCCGACCTTCTGGTCGGGGTTACGAAAAACTTCTCGATTCTGTCTTTCTTACGGTTTTCTTCTCGCCATCCCAAATCGCCCGCTCTTCCCTTTCGGTACACGCTCGGCAATGCGTTCCATTTCTGCCACCAACTCGCGATCTCGCTCGTAGCGCCCAACCCGAATGCGGAACAATCGCTGCCGTCCTTTCATCTTGAACACCACCATCTGGAATCGGCCGGCCGTTTGCACGAGCATCTCGCGCCCGATGTGCATCCACTCAATGTCACTCAGTTGAACCAGCCGTTCGCGAGAGCGGTTGTGAAAAACGATCCTTTCATCGGTAATCATGAGCTTCCGGTCGCGAAACCAATTGAGTACGAGGACAGCCAACGACACGACGACGAACAGGATAATGATGTAGACAATCGGATCCTTGAACACGAAGACAAACTGGTCTTCGATGAAACTCCCTTTGATGCCCGCGTACAGCAAGAGCGTGGCCAGGTAAATCAGCGCTTGCTGGTAGTAGAAGTCGAGTTTATATTTGAACACCTTCTCCATGGCGCGCGGATGCTAACTGATGCTCACAGATTCTCGCGGATACGTACTGACAAATGACAGCATCAATGAATCATTCCCAAAATGTTTCGAGCTATTTCTATCCCCGCTCCCGGTTTACCTAAGCTTTTACTTGCCTTGGCCATGTTTCTTCTGTGACTCTCATCCCTTAGCAAATCGAATAACTCTGGTTTCAGTCTATGCTGAATCTCCGAATCCCTCACCATTACCGCCGCGCCTGCATCAACTAACGCCGTGGCATTGAGTGTCTGGTGGTCTGCCGCCGCTTGCGGATACGGAACCACAATTGCGGGCAGACCGACGCGCGTCAGCTCTGCTATTGTCGAAGCACCTGCGCGACAAACAGCCAGATCTGCCGCGGCGTAGGCGTACTCCATGTGGTCAATAAACGGTCCCATCCAGCCAATCTTTTCCACGCCGACGGCTTGCCGAACTCTCTCAAAATCCGCTTGGCCTGTCTGCCAGATAAGCTGCACGTTGTTCTTCACGAAATCCTCCCTCATGCTCAGCACTGCGTTGTTGATCGACGATGCGCCAAGACTGCCGCCGAACACCAGTACCACGCTCTTATCGGTGCCGAGCTGAAAAAACCTTTGGCCTTCATCCTTCGTAACAGTGCCGAGAATTTCTCTCGTCGGGGTTCCAACTATCTCGACATTGTCCAAACGCTTCAACCACTGCTTTGTCGCCTCGAATGTGATCAGGACTTTAGAAACCCGATGTGCGACGAGCCGCGTTGTCACGCCCGGATAGCTATTCGATTCGTGCACGACCGTGGGAACTCTCAACCATGATGCAACCGACAGCACCGGTCCGCACACATAGCCGCCGGTGCCAACCACGACATCCGGCCGAAACCGCTTGATAAGAAAGAACGCTTGCGCAAGAGCAACGACAACTTTGAGCGGAACCGGCAGATTGCCCGGCGTCAGCCGGCGATGAAATCCGCTGATCCAGATGGTGCGAAACGGATAGCCGCGCTGGGGAACCACGCGCTCTTCGATTTTTCCTTTGGTGCCGACAAAAAGGAACTCGGTCTTCGGCGCGAGCCTCTTGATTTCATCCGCGATGGCAAGCGCGGGGTACACGTGACCGCCGGTACCGCCGCCTGCGAGAAGAATTTTCGGTGCATCGTTGGACACATTCGCTCTGTCGAATTTCCGAGTTAGTACACTTTTCCAACCGCCTGCTGCTGAGATTCCAGCGGCATGACCCCTTCGGGTAACTTCGTTGCGCGCGGATGCAGGTCCGTTTGCGCGGAGATGTTCAGCAATACCCCAATCGCGTAGGATGAAAAGAGCAACGACGACCCGCCGTAGCTGACGAACGGCATCGGCAGGCCGGTCGTCGGGAGAATACCGAGCGTTACGCCTGCGTTAATCAGCGCGTACATTGTAATGGTGCTCGTGATGGCGATGGCAAGCATGCGGCCGAAATCATCCCGCGCGAACTTTGCAATCTTAAACCCCTGTAGCATAATGACGAGAAAGAGCGTCATGAAAAACATCGTGCCGAGAAGGCCGTACTCTTCGCCCACGATCGAGAAGACGAAATCACCGTACGATTCCGGTAGAAAAAAATCGCGCTGTCTGCTTTCACCGGGGCCGACTCCGAACAATCCACCGTTGCCAAAGCCGATGATTCCTTGCCAGAGCTGGTAATTGTGCTGGCTCGCGCCGGATGTGCCAAGCAAGAACGATTTGACCCGCGCCAAACGATACGGCGCGCTGAGCATGTAGACTCCGAGCAACGGAAGAGCGGCCATCCCAACGGCAAGCACATGCGTAAAGCGAGCGCGACTCATGAAGAGCATAACGAAACTGAGCAGAACAATCATGGCGCCCGTGCCGAAATTGGGCTGCAGCATAACCAATCCCGACACTAACCCGATCCAGACCATCATCGGCAGAAAGCCGCGCTTGAACTCTTTGATGGATTCGCCCTTGACGGCAATGAGCGTGCTGAGATGAAACAGCAGTGCAAACTTGGCAAACTCCGATGGCTGAAATCCGAGTCCACCGAACCGGAGCCAGCGTGAAGCTCCTTTGGTCTCGCCGCCGAGGGCGAGCGTAGAAATCAACAGCAGCACGGCAACGATAACCGCCAGCTTGGTCAGCTTCCGATATTTTCTGTAATCGATCATCATCCCCAGAAACAGCGCGCCGATCGCGATCAGGATTTTCAGTGCGTGCGAGTTGAGGAGGTGGTCGCTCGCGCCGAACTTTTCCTGCGCCCACGTGGCCGACGCGCTGTAGACCACGCCGAGGCTCAGCACCATCAGCGTGAGCACGGCGACGAGCGTGGTGATGTCGATATGGTTGCGTTGTGACTTAATCATGTTCCGCGGATGCTCACGGATACCCAGAGATGAACGAGGATCCGTACATCAGAATGATTGCATTTCATTGTAGCTGATGAACAAGTTCCTTATAGATTGTCCCGCGATGTTCGTAGTTCTCGAACCAGTCGAACGATGCGCAGGCTGGTGAAAGAAGCACCACATCGCCTGCTTTCGCCAATCGCTGCGCTGTGCCCACAGCGTCCTGCATCGAGGTCGCTCGTGAGATGGGCTTCAGTCCCAAGAATGCTCTCTCGACTTTCTCGGCCGATTCGCCTATGGCAACGACGGCTCGCACATTATTCTTCACAAGCTCAGCGAGCCTCGAGTAGTCGTTCCCTTTATCGCGGCCTCCGAGCAAGATCACGATGGGCTCTGTGAACGCCTGCAGCGCGTACCAGACGGAGTCGACGTTCGTTGCCTTCGAGTCATTATAGTACTTCACTCCGTTCAGCTCGCGCACGAACTCCAGCCTGTGTTCGACGCCCTTGAAATTCTTCAGTGTCGCACGAATCGAGGCAACGCTCACTCCCAGCAACTGTCCCGCAAGCGTTGCCGCCATGGCGTTGTAGAGGTTGTGGGTCCCGCGAAGGCTAATCTCGTTGGTTGAGATTACCGGTGAGCGCTTCCCGCTCAAGACCGTCACCATCTCCGCCTCCACAACAAATGCCCCCTCGAGCAAATGCTTCTGCGTGCTGAACCCCACGGTTCTACTCTTCGCTTGCGAAACGGTTCTTGCCGTCCACTCATCGTCGGCATCGTAGATCAACACGTCATCGGCTGTTTGATTCATAAAGACCCGCGCTTTCGAGGCAGCGTATTTCTCCATCGAATTCTCGTACCGGTCCATATGGTCCGGCGTGATGTTCAGGATGACGGCGATGTTCGGCCGGAACGTCTCGCAATGGTCGAGCTGAAAGCTGCTCACTTCCAGAACAGCAACATCTGTTTCAGCCAGACCCAGAACGACGGCTGAGAATGCCGTCCCAATGTTACCCGCAACAACATGTTTCTTCTTTGCATCTGCTAAGATCCTCCCCAACAGTGTTGTTGTCGTTGTCTTGCCGTTGCTGCCGGTGATGGCAACGATCGGCGCTTTGCAAAACCGGCTTGCGACTTCCAACTCGCTGACAACCTTGATTCCCCGACTCTGCGCCTCCCGAACAACCGGAGCGTTACTCAGAACGCCCGGACTGATGACCATCAACGAACAATCATACACGCGTTCCGTGTGACCGCCTAACTCAAACTCAATCCTTGCCGACGTGAGATGTGGGATGTGGGATATGAGTTTGGATTCCGGCTCCTTATCACTGACAAGAACCTTGGCGCCCTGGGATTGCAGGAGTTTCGCAACGGCGACACCGCTGCGTGCCGCGCCGATAACGGAAACGTTGCTATTTCGAAGCTGTGTAACATCCATTCTGAGGACATTTAGCGTACTTTGAACGTCGCCAGACTGAGAATCATCAAGAGAATGGCGACAATATAGAACCTCGTGACAATCTTTGGCTCGGGCCAGCCGAGCATCTCAAAGTGGTGATGAATCGGCGCCATTTTGAACACGCGGCGGCCTTCGCCGTACTTGCGCTTGGTGTATTTGAAGTACGAGCGCTGAATGATGACCGACACCGTCTCCATCAGAAAGATACCGCCGAGCGTCGGCAGCAGCAGCTCTTTCTTGATGAGCACACACATCGCGCCGATGACACCGCCGAGGGCGAGTGAACCGGTGTCGCCCATAAAAACCTGTGCGGGGTAGGAGTTGAACCAAAGAAACCCCAGCGCCGCTCCCACCAGGGCGGCGCAGAAGATCACCAGCTCTCCGTTCCCCCGCAAAAATGGGATGGTCAAGTATTGACTCAGTTCCGCGTGTCCTGAGATGTACGCGATCACCGCAAGCGTTGCGCCGACAATCCCGACCGTTCCGATGGCGAGACCGTCGAGGCCATCGGTGAGGTTCACCGCATTCGAGGTTGCCGTTATGATGAAGATAACCACCGGGATATAGAACCACCCGAAATCAAATTCGAGGCTCTTCATAAACGGCACCGTCGTTTTCGATTTGAGCGGAACCAAGGTTGCATCGAACCACTCCGGATAAAAGTAGATGATCCCGCCAACCACAAGACCGACGAACACCTGTCCCACAATTTTGTAGCGACCGATGAGGCCTTTCGGTTTTTTCTTGACCACTTTGAGATAGTCGTCGAGAAAGCCTACCGTGCCGAGCGCGACGGTAACAAACAGGATTAGAATGATGTACATGTTCTTGATGTCTGCCCACAACAGCGCAGGGACAACGATCGAGAACAAGACGATCAGGCCGCCCATCGTCGGCGTGCCGGCTTTGGAGAGGTGCGTCTTGGGCGCTTCGAGCTTTGCCGCTTCGCCGATCTGTTTCTCTTTCAGGCGCCGAATAATCCTCGGCCCCAACCAAAACGCGATGATCAACGCCGTCACTGCCGCTGCGCCGGATCGGAACGTGATGTACCGAAATACGCCGAATCCCGGAATATCGTACAGCCTGTCGAGATATGTCAGAAAGTAGTAGAGCACGTTCCGTTATGCTGCGCGTTGAAATCGCTCCTGCAAAAGCGTGATGACATCTTCCATCTTCATCCCCCTCGAACCCTTGACTAAAACGACATCACCCGCAGTGAGCAGCTCGCTCAGGTATTCTGCCAGCATGTTTTTTTGGTCGTAGTGCATTTTGAATTTCACCGTTGCCGCGTCATGAATGTGTCGAGCGAGTTGACCATACGTCAGCAAATACTCGACACCGGCTTTGCCTGCCGCTTTTCCTATTAAGCGATGAGCGTTTTCCGCACCTACACCCAGTTCGAGCATGTCTGCCAACACCGCAATGCGCTTGCCTTTTGTCTCCAACGAACCCAGTGTTTGCAATCCGGCCAGCATGGAATCGGGATTGGCATTGTATGTATCGTTCAGGACTGTAACCCTTTCAATTTGAAACACTTGCATCCGCTTGTTGATCGGCTTGAACGATGCCAGAGCTTTCTGAATCTTAGCCGGCGGAACTTTGAATAACAGACCGACTGCTGAGGCCGCGAGAGCATTTGCAGCATTGTGCTGGCCTGGAACACCGATCTTCACAACAAACGGCTTCACGCCTCTCGGCTTCACTTCCAACTCCGTACACGCGTGTCGATTGAATCGAAGAACCATTCCTTTCACATCAACTCGCTTTGCGCAAAGTCCATAGGTGAATTTCTTGTTCAGTCTTCTCGACTGCTTTATAACGCGTTTGTCATCGGCGTTTACGATGCCGGCACCGTTCTTCCCGACACGCTTGCCGAGCCATGCAAAGAGTTCTCCCTCGGCTTTCGCGACTCCGTTCAGGTTGCCAAAAAATTCCAAATGCTCGTGACCGACGTTGGTGATCAAGCCATGTGTCGGCTCGAGGATATTGCAGAGATACTCGACCTCTCCAAAGTGATTTGTTCCGACCTCGACCACAGCTGCTTTGTGTTTCTTCTCCAATCGAAAGAGCGTGTGCGGCACGCCGACGTGGTTGTTGAGATTTCCTTCCGTGCTCAGAACTGGAAACTTCGACCGTAGAACAGTCGCAATCATCTCCTTCGTTGTCGTTTTACCGTTGCTCCCTCCGACCGCGAGAATCGGGATCCTAAACTTTCTCCGATGCACCCGCGCGAGCTCACCGAGCGCAAACGTCGTGTTGTTGACGACGAGGACGGGGATCTCGCGCGCCGCCAACCAGTGCCCTTTCAGCTCGAACCAGGCGTATTCGACGATGAGCGCTCCGGGTCCGGCGTCGACAACTTTCTCAACATACTCATGTCCATCGAACCGCTCTCCGCGCAGGGCAACAAACAGGTCGCCCGGCTTGATTGTCCTTGAATCGGTTGAAACAGCTGCGATCTCTCTAAGCCGATCAACATTGACGGCACGAACATGCCGAACCTGCAAAAGGTCCTTGCGCGTGAGATTCATGCGAGGCTACTCTATGTTCTCCTCAACTACTTCACGGTCGCTGAAATGAATCTTCTCCGTGCCGAGGACTTGATACTCTTCATGACCTTTGCCGGCAATGAGGACAACGTCGCCCGATTGTGCCATCCCGAGAGCCTTGCGAATAGCTTTACGCCTGTCGACCTCCTGTTGAACCTCCGCAGTCTTCGGGATTCCCGCGACAATGTCATTGATGATCTGCTGCGGGTCTTCCGTCCGCGGGTTGTCCGACGTAACGATAGCCAGATCGCTCAACGCAGCCGCAATTTTTCCCATCAGCGGACGCTTTGATTTGTCACGGTCTCCACCTGCGCCGAACACGGTGATGATGCGTCCGTTCGGCAGCAACTCCCGAATCGCGTGCAGACATTGTTCGAGCGCGTCCGGCGTGTGGGCGTAATCGATGATGGCCGTCCATCCTTTCGGAGAAACGACGCGCTCAAGTCTGCCTCTCACCGCTTGTAATCTTGCAACGCCTTGTTGAATTATCGGCTGGGGTATTTCCAGCGCGTTCCCGACCGCGTAGGCAGCGAGAATGTTGTAGACGTTGAATCGTCCGACGAGGGGAGACTGGACCTCGCTCCTGATGCCCTTATATTCAACAGACATCTCGATTCCCTGGATGGAAAGGTGAACGTCAACGGCACGAATATCTGCCGAGGAGCTAACTCCGTAGGTAATTGTTCTCGCCTTTGTTGACGCGGTAATTTTCGCTCCCCACGCATCGTCGGAATTCGTTACGGCGCTGCTCTCTGGCGGCAATTCATCAAAGAGGATTTTCTTTGCACGGAAATAGTCCTCCATCGTGCCGTGGTAATCGAGATGATCCTGCGTAAGGTTCGTGAATGCCGCCGCCCGAAATTCAAGCCCATGCGCTCGCGACTGTTGCAGCGCGTGCGATGACACTTCCATCGAAACGGACGTACAACCGTCCTCGACCATCTTCGCGAGCAGGCCGTGGAGATCCAACGACTCGGGAGTTGTGTGCGGTGCCGGCATCGCCTGGCTGCCGATTCTGTATTCGATGGTGCCGATCAGTCCCACCTTTTCCCCGTTTGCTTCAAGAATCGATTTGATCAAATGTGTCGTCGTCGTTTTCCCGTTGGTGCCGGTTACACTGACCATCTTCAGCTTTCGCGCGGGATGGCCATAATAATTTGCCGCCATCATCGCGAGCGCTTTCCGTGAATCGGCTACCACTGCTTTCACGACGCCCGTGTGCATTGCCAACGAATCGGGATACGCCGCGTCATCTTCGACGACAATGACCTTGGCCCCGTTATTCACCGCATCACCGAGGAAGCGGTGGCCGTCCATCGCCGTTCCGCGGATGGCGATAAAACAGTCATTCTTCTCAACCCTGCGCGAATCGTACTGAATGCCGTGAATTTGCACTTCGTGCGTCACGACCATCCGCCCAAACATGGTCTGAAACAGTTTGATGACCCGAACTCCATCGAGCAGCTTTGACAGGTGCATACATTGTATTTCTTAATACAGTACCGTTGAGACGAGCGGCCGCGGTTCGCACTGTAAGTACACCGCGGTTCCAGTCGATACTTTTTGGCCGGGCGCGGGCGACTGGTGAACGACTACGCCGCTTCCTTCCACCCGCACTTCCAGCTCGTCTACCACCAGCCTGTTGATCGCGCGACGGACACTCATGCCGCGCACATCGGGTACCGTCATCATCCCGTGCACGTCGACCGTCGGTTCGCCGGTGAGCATCAGCTTGACGGCATCGCCGGGTTCTACACGCTTTCCCGGCTCTGGCGATTGGCGAACAACCACATCTCCTTCGCCAAACATTTCAGCTTTTAATCTATGGCCTTCTAGGATTTTTTTCGCAATGTTTCGTTGCACACTTCGGACGTCGGGAACAGTGACGCCGGCAAGCTTTGCATCAGTCTCCTGCGACCTCGGTGTCGGCATGAACCGGGACGATGTGTTGATGATCCGCTCGGCGATCGCGCGAAAGACGAGACCACTCGTGATACCGCCGTAGTATCCTCTTGCGCGGGGATTATCCAGCATAACCAGACAAACGATTTGCGGGTCATCGACCGGAAAGAACCCGACAAACGAAGCGGTGTGACTCTGGTCGGAGTATTTGCCATCGATATACTTTCGCGACGTCCCCGTCTTGCCTGCGATCCGCATTCCGGCAATCCGTACATCTTTGGCAGTCCCTCGTTCCACTACACCTTCAAACGCGCTGGTCAGCAGTGCGGCGGTTTCCCCGGATATCACACGCCGAATCTTCTGCGGCTCCTGTTCACGAAGCACTTCGTCATCCTGATTCTTCAACTGCATTAGAACGAAGGGCTTCATCAAAACCCCTTTGTTTGCAACGGCTGCGTAAGAAGCCACGAGCTGGAGCGGGGTAACGCCGACTTCGTAACCGTAAGCCATTGTCTGGAGCGAAGTTCCGGACCATTCTTGCGGCTTCTTCAGTTTGCCACGCACCTCGCCTGGGAGGTCTACCCCGGTGGGAATGCCAAATCCGAAATCCCGTGCTTGTCGGTAAAAACGTTCGGGGCCAATCGTGGGGCCGACCTTTGCCATCACAATATTGCTGGAGACTTCGATGGCTTCCTGAAATGTGAGAACATCGTAGTCGTGCGTGTCTTTGATCGAGCGAACCTTGCCGCCGGGAAGAAGAATTTTCATCGTACCATGCTCGGCGTTGAACTTGCGGTCGGGTTGGACGAGCTTATGCTCGTACGCCGCGGAACCCGTGACTACCTTGAACACAGAGCCCGGTTCGAACATATCGGTGACCACGCGATTCTTTGTTGCTGCGTGATCGGATGTGGAATACTCATTAGGGTTTACTCCGGGTACGTTGGCGATCGCAAGAATCTCACCCGTCTTCGGGTTAAGCATCACGGCAAGACCGGCGTCCGCTCTGTTCGCCGCGATACCGCGCTTGAGCTCTTCCTCCACAATGGCTTGATACTTAAGATCAATCGTGAGGACAAGATCATGGCCATTCACCGGATCGATTTGTGGATAATCGGCGGACGGGCGAGCGCGACCGAGCCCATCGCGCTGCATCACCACCGATCCATCTTTGCCGTGCATTTCTTCTTCAAACTGTAACTCGAGACCCGAGATGCCATGATTGTCGATGTCGGTAAAACCGATCAGCGGCCCGGCGAGGTCGTCGTAGTGATACAGTCGTTTGGGCTCATTGATAACGACAATACCTTCAAGCTTGGTGGATTCAAGCCGCTTGGCGATCTCTGGCGTCACGCGTCGTTCCAGCCAGACGAACCGTTTCTTCGTTGAAGGACCGTTGGAGTCTCGCAGCTTCGAAAGATAGTACGACTTCGGCTTGCCGAAGACGCGAGAGAATTTTTCCGCAACGCTTCCGGCTTTGTCGCCGATCATTTTCGGGTCGCCGGCAAACGAGATGAACATCGAGTTCGATGCGAGCACGTTGCCGTTCCGGTCGTACATATTCCCCCGCGCTGCCGGCAAGATGAAGCGCTGCTCATACTGTTTGCGCGCAATTGCCTGATACCGGCCCGCGTCGAGAATCTGGACCTGCACCAGCCGAACCGCAATCAGTATGAAGAAGAGAACGAGACCGAGCTTCAGCAAAAAGAAGCGTCCTGAAAAGTCTGTGTGCACGGGCTGTTGCTGCGCTGCCTGTGGTTGATTCTCTGGTTTTTTCCCGTTACCCAACATGGTCATTTTTTCTGTAACGCTTGTTCAACTTCGCGAATTCTTTCTGTGTCAACGCTTATCCAGACCGGCGGCTCTTTGGGATTCACCAGTCCAAGCTCTTCTTCCGCTTTTCGATTGATGCGCTCAAGGCTCGACAACCGGTTGATCTCCGCCTTGAGAATCTCCTGATCGTTCAGCATTCCCCGATGTTGTTTCTGGAGAGTGTTAATCTCCGTCATCAGCCGGTCAACAGCGATGATGTTGCTAATGTAGAGGACAATTACCGCCGCTGCGCCAAAAAGAATGAGGATGATGTTAAAGGTGGACATCTTCCGCGTTGCAATCTTGCGGTTTCGCGGGGGTGTCACAAAACCGGGCGAAATCATCGGATCCGGCTGAACTGGCATTGTCCCGCTGTAGACCAAAGGCCGAGCGGAAACTGAAGGTTCGGAGAGCTTAGTCGGGGCATCCGGTTCCATGATCCGACCGATAGAGGATTCGACACTATTTCGAAAAAGCTTGGGCATTCTTTCCTAGAGTTTCTCGACCGCTCGGAGTTTGGCGCTTCGGGAGCGTGCATTGCGTGAGACCTCACGGGCAGAGGGTTGAATTGGTTTCTTTGTAAGGATGGCAACGCGTGGGTGCACAGACTGGTCGGGGATTAATTTATTCCCTGAAGAAATGGTCGTCGCCGCTGCGGCTTTGAACATTTGTTTCACAATTCGATCTTCGAGTGAGTGATAGGAAATCACCACAATCCTTCCTCCCCGCTCAACGACATCAAGTGCATCCGATAACGCTTTCTGGAGATTCTCCAGCTCGTTGTTGACTTCGATCCGAATCGCCTGGAACACTCGTGCAAGGGACTTCGTCAAAAACCGATCTCCTGTCATCGATTCCACAATTGTTACGAGATCGCCCGTTGTTTTGATCTCCTTGTGCATCCGTTGTTGAACGATCTTTCTCGCGATTCGCCTCGCGTTCTTTTCTTCGCCGAGGTTCCAGAGAATACCGGCTAACTCACGTTCACCGTATGTGTTCACCACCGTCCGAGCGTCCAATGTTTGGGCTCGGTTCATCCGCATGTCCAATCGCCCATCCGCCCGAAAACTGAATCCCTTCGACGCTTCATCCAGCTGGAACGATGAGACTCCTAGATCAAAGAGCACACCGGAAACCTGTTGAATCCCCTGCACAGCGAGCACAGCCTTTAGGCTTTGAAAATTGTCATTCACCAACACAACGGTTCTTCCAAACTTCTCCAGTCGAGCTTGCGCTGCACCGATTGCATCGATATCGGCATCGATTCCGATCAACTTGCCGTTTCTGCCTATCTTCTGAGCGATCGCTTCCGCATGCCCCCCTCCACCGAGGGTGGCATCGATGTAAACTCCACCAGATCTGATCGCGAGGTGCTCAAGAACTTCCTGCAAGAGAACCGGCGTATGGTACGATGACTCGTCCACAGGCTGACGGAAACCTTCTCGCTGTAGATTTTTCCCGCGGTCCGCGCTGGCCTCCTCACGATTGTTGCTTCAGCACTGATTCGGCAACTGTCTCGTAGGTCGCCGGCTGGCTGTTCATATATTGCTCGTAGATCTTCGGGTTCCAGATTTCAACCCGTTCCATGACGCCGAGAATGAGGACTTCGTTTTCGATGCCTGCAAATTTCAGGAGGTCTTGCGGAATGGTGATGCGTGCCTGGCCGTCCAGCTGTACATCCGCTGTCCACTGCAGGAGCGTGCGTACGAAAAAGCGATGTTGGGGGTTTGAGGGGGAGAGGCCACGTACAGATTCCTCGACTTTGTTCCACTCGTCCTGTGGATAAACAAAGAGACACTGTTCAAAGCCCCGCGTGATGATGAAGGTATCATTGGCTGTCGGGGAAACATTCTTTCGGAGCTTCGCTGGAAGAGCAATGCGGCCCTTACTGTCAACCGAGTACGAGTAACGTCCCTTAAATGAAGACATACGTGCGTCTAAATGTCAGTACCTGGAAAGAGATTGATTTTGCTGATGTTTTGTTCTCCCATATTCCCCACTTTTCCCCACACGGTATGGAAATTTAGGGAAACGAGTGTGAAAGTCAAGTAAAAAAGTACTGAAAAATAAGGGGTTTTAGAACGGTGGAAAAAGCGTAGTGAAATGCCTGAAAACTGAGCTTCTCAAAAATCCCCACTATACTGAAAACGTGAACAGACTCAGAAAAACGATGCCTTCGGGCAAAGTACTCCCAAATCACCTCCTCATCAGCCTGACGATGATTCGAGTATCTTTCACTACGCCAGAATAATCCTCTTTACCAAATCCTCTTTGACTCGCTTGGGCGAAGAGTTCTTGGGAGACTTCAATTGTCGGTAAGGGTGCTCCCAAACCCTTTGCGGCATCAAGAATGAGATTGATGTCTTTGAGCATATGCTCAAGAAAAAAGCGCGGAGTGAAGTTCCGGTTAATTATGGATGCCCCTTTGGTTTGATACATGGAGGAGTTGAGAGCAGACTGGTCGAGAATTTCCAGGAGTGTACGGGGGTTGACATCGGCCTTCTGGGCGAAGAGCAAGGCCTGAACCAGCGTTGTGATCATACCGGTAATGAACATGTTACAGAGGAGTTTAGAATAGGAAGCTTGCTCTGCCCGGTCGAATTGCCAGACCCGAGTGCCTAACGTTTTGAGGACATCCTCAGATTGCCTGAACGCCTTAGCGTCGCCGCCAACAGAGAGAAGCAGCGTCCCCTCAGTAGCCTGGGGAATGCTGCCAAGGACAGGAGAGTGCAGGAAAAATTTGCCCTCTGATTGAAAATTTTCAGCAAGCTCGCGGGGCAGGGGAGACCGTACTCATATCGATGTAGATCTTACCTCTACCTATACCTTTGAGAACCTCGGATGTCAAACCATCGAAATGACGATTTCTGAGTCCCGTGCTGCTGCTGCTGGACTCTCAGACCAGGTGGCGCCTTTTGCGATGAGTGTCTCAGCTTTCTGACGGGTTCGATTGTACACCCGTAGCGGATAGGCTGCGCTCTGCAGTCGCGCGGCCATGGGCAATCCCATCATACCCAGACCGATAAAGCCAAGTGTTGGTTTCATGGGGCTTAACCTCGAAGTTCTATGTTGATTTCTGTACCAATCTCGATAACCACGTAGTAGCCTCTCCCAGCCGGACCGCAGTTAACGATTTTCGTCTTACCGATTGAATCCGTCCCTCGCGCCTCATGAATGTGGCCGCACACGACAATATCCGGTTGATGCTGTTCGATAAACTCGCGCACGGCGGTGCTTCCTACATGTTGACCGATCATGATTTTGTCAACGTTGGTATCGCGTGGCGGGGTGTGGGGAACAAAGATTTTCCGTCGAGCGCCCCCAACATCCTTCCAGCCCGCATTGGCCCGTCGCATGATTTCTTCTTCAGAAATCTCGTACGGTGTGTTCATCGGTGTGAACTGTGAAGCCGAGACACCGAAGAGACCGACATCACCGCTCACAACTCCTCTTGCGTTAATTGAGACACCGAAATGAGCGAACGCCTCATCCAACTCTGGTAGATCCATGTTGCCCGCCACGACAAACATTGGCTTGTTGTGAGTCTGAAAAAGCTTGATGGCGCTTGCGGCTTCTTTCGAAGACCCAATAGTCGTCAGATCTCCTGCAATGATGATGGCATCGTAGCCGGATTCTTTTGAGAGAATATCGTCGACCTTTTTGTATGAGCCGTGAATGTCGCTGAACGCGATGATCTTCATGTCGTTCCCTTTCAGCCTTATCAGACAACAAGAAGCTCGTGATGCAACTCTTCCCCCGAACTCAATAAAGTGCCTGTAAAATAGGGCTTTTTTCTTCATTTTCAACTTCTTGCTTTTGCCCGATTCCATCCCTATTTTTTCCCTTCGCTCGACCATTCAATCCGGAGAAACCATCATGCCCATGAAGGTTTACCTGCTCGTAGGCACGCACAAAGGCGCATTCATTTTCATGAGCGACCTGAAACGAAGGAACTGGACGATGAAAGGTCCTTTACTGAAGGGCGCGGACGTCAACAACATCATTCTCGACACGCGTGGCGAGCCAACATTGTACGCGGCAGTGAATTCGTACTGGTGGGGACCAAATGTTCACATCAGCAAAGACTTTGGCAAGACCTGGAAGCAATCGGAAGGTGGAGTACGGTTTGAAGAGAATCGCGGACTTAAGGTTGAACGCGTTTGGAATGTGTGGGCGGGACATCAGTCTCAGCCCAAGGTTCTGTATGCGGGGGTCGATCCCGGCGCGCTGTTCAAGTCGGAGGACGGTGGAAAAAACTGGTCGGAGGTGAGAGGTTTAACCGACCACCCGACGAGACAGAAATGGAATCCCGGAGCGGGAGGAATGATGGTACATAGCTTC
Organism: uncultured Ignavibacteriaceae bacterium; assembly: GCA_964372545.1. Taxonomy (GTDB): domain Bacteria; phylum Bacteroidota; class Ignavibacteria; order UBA10030; family UBA10030; genus CAYJSZ01. The sequence continues at coordinate 3,972 of CAYJSZ010000015.1, read as the reverse complement.
GCACAACATCCAACCAATCCGAACAAATTCTACGTTGGTATCTCAGCTGCCGGAACGTTTGTGACCGAGGATGGCGGTAAAAGCTGGGACCCGCGCAACAAAAATGTGCGCGCGGATTTCATGCCCGACAAATTTCCGGAAGTTGGACAGTGCGTCCATCACCTTGAAATGCATCCCGACAAACCCGATGTGCTCTACCAACAGAACCACTGCGGTCAGTATCGCAGCGACAACGGCGGAAAGGATTGGGTAGACATCAGCAAGGGCTTGCCATCGCGCTTTGGATTTCCGCTGCAAATCAATTCGAATGACCCGGACACAGTTTACGTTGTACCGGAGGAAAGCGCCGAGTTCCGCGGTCCAGTGAAGGGACAATTCGCAGTTTACAGAAGTTGTAACCGTGGCGCGCGGTGGCAGAAGTTAAACAAAGGCTTACCCTCAAAAGATGTCTTCGTTCATGTGCACCGTCATGCGATGGCAGTCGATAGTTGCGACCCGTGCGGAGTCTATGTCGGAACAAGCGGCGGGCATATTGTGTATAGCCGGAACGAGGGAGATTCATGGCAGCTTCTCACGCAATGGGCGGCGCCGGTGTTTTCGCTGAGTAGCGCGGTGGTGTAAGAAAAACAGGACACGGAAAAAGCAGAAAGAACGAATCGACACTGATTATTATTTTTTGAGCCTTTCACCGTGTAAATCCGTTCCACCCGCCCAATCCGTGTCCCATGTATTATGAAGTAGGCTTTTCCCCGTACACCGTAATGCTATAAATCCCCCCGCCGGAGTTCTTATAACCGGCTAAGTCAGCTTCATCAAGATAGTGTCGCAGCGTATCATCCGGCACGACGATTCTCTTCTCTTTCTTTACCGCAACATTGTTGAACCCTGTCGCTGCAATGATTTCGAGATACTGCTTCTTCACCATCGCACCGGCCACGCACCCCGCGTACATCTCAGCCGCAGTGCGAATCTTCTCCGGCAGCTCAGCCGACGTCACCACATCCGAAATGCTAAAATGTCCGCCGGGCTTCAGCACGCGATAGATTTCCGAGAATGCCTTCTCCTTGCTCGGCACAAGATTCAGCACGCAGTTGCTAATCACGACATCGACCGAATTTGCTGCAAGTGGAAGGCTCTCGATTTCTCCCAGTACAAACTCGACATTCTTAAAGCCTAATTTCGCGTTGTTCTTGCGCGCCTTTTCTATCATCGCCTTAGTCATATCGACGCCAATGACCTTGCCAGTTTCACCGACAATTGACCGGACAACGAAGGCATCGTTCCCCGCGCCGGAGCCGAGATCTACCACTATATCACCCGGACGAATGTTGGCAAACTCCGTAGGCGAACCGCAGCCGAGACCTAAGTCCGCTTCCGCGTTGTAGCCCTCCATCTTCGAGTAATCATCAGCGAAGACCGAATAACTTCCGTCCCCGCAGCACGACGATTGCTTCAGCGTGTCCGCCTTAACAACGATCTCCGCGTACTTTTTTTTCACGAGTTCTTTGATTTTCTCCGGTGATTCTCTAACCGCATCTTGCTCTGCCATGTTGTTTCCTCCGTCTGTTTTCATTATTTTGAGCCGTCCTTGTTGGACTGGAGACTGCCGATGAAGTCGCCGAGCATCGCTTCCGCTTTCTGCAGCATCTCCCAGTTAATGCAGTAACACGAGCGCGGACCGTCGATGGCGCCGTCGATCAGTCCGACCTCTTTGAGTTCTTTGAGATGCTGCGAGACGGTTGCCTGTGCAAGCGGCAGGACTTCCACGATTTCGCCGCAGATGCATTCGTTACGCTTTGCCAGGGTCCGCAAAATGGCGACGCGGGCCGGATGGGCAAGCGCCTTGGCGAGTTCTGCGAGCTTGATGTCTGCCGACTTAAATTCAACTACTTTAGTGCGTGGCATTATTTCTTATCGTATTTTTACGATAAGATAAAAAGGAAATTTCATCGAGTCAAGAAAAAAAATGCCGTATTAATGCCAAAACTCATCGACCTCAGTCATACCGTTGAACATGGCATGATCACCTACAAAGGTCTGCCTGCCCCGGTCATCTCCGATCATTTAAGTCGAGAGGCTTCTCGCTCTCATTACGCGCTCGGGACGGAATTCCAGATCGGCAAAATCGAAATGGTTGCCAACACAGGAACGTACATCGACGCACCGTTCCATCGCTATGTTGAGGGGAACGACCTTGCGGCACTTCCATTGGAATCTCTCGCAAATCTCGAAGGCGTTTTGGTTCGATCGGATTTAACAACTGGGCGAGCCGTCGGCTCTGCCGCATTCAAATCAATCGATGTAGCGGGAAAGGCCGTACTTATTCAAACCGGCTGGGACAAACATTGGCTAACGGAGCAATACTTCGAAGGCCATCCGTTCCTCACACGTGAGGCAGCACGGTTTCTGGTCGATGGAGAGGCTGCGCTTGTCGGCGTCGACTCACTAAACATCGACGACAACACCGACGGAACACGGCCAGCCCATACACTCTTGCTTGGCGCGAACATTCCCATCGTCGAGCATCTGTGCAATCTTCATCGGTTGCCTGAGAACGGTTTCAAATTCTTTGCCGTGCCGGTGAAAGTGAAACAGTTCGGCAGCTTTCCTGTAAGAGCATTCGCCGTCATCGATTAACAAAGGACTCGCTATGCATCGATTCTGGAAATCCGTTGTACTTTGTTGCTTCTGGTATTCTGTTGCGCTGACACAAGATGCAAAGCTCCAGCCGTACGATTCTCTCGCCCTGCAAATCTTCAAAAAGGCATTAGCTGATAACAAAGCCTACGAGATGCTGCATGAATTGACGACAACAATCGGTCATCGCATCAGCGGCTCACCTCAAGCAGCACAAGCCGTCGAGTGGTCGAAGCAAACAATGGAGCGGCTGGGATTCGACCGGGTGTGGCTCGAACCGGTGATGGTGCCGCGATGGGTTCGCGGCAACGTCGAGCGGGCAACAATCGTAACGAACGGCTCGCGGAAAGCCCTCTCTCTGAGGATTACTGCTTTAGGCGGAAGCGTCGGCACTCCGAAGCAGGGCATCACCGCAGAGGTTGTCGAGGTAAAATCCTTCGAAGAACTCCAGGCGCTCGGCGAGAAGGCAAAAGGGAAAATCATCTTCTTCAACCGTCCGATGGATCGGAGTTTGTTTAACACGTTCGAGGCCTATGGTCGAGCAGTAAATCAACGCGGTCGTGGAGCCATTGAGGCGGCGGCGGTCGGCGGTGTCGCAGCGCTCGCGCGCTCGATGACCACGCGCATCGATGATTCTCCCCACACGGGCGGGATGGGGTACGTGGACTCAATCCCGAAAGTTCCTGCCGCCGCCATCAGTACAAAAGGCGCTGAGCTCCTGTCTGCATTGCTGGCAAAAGAAAAGACTGTTCGCATCAATCTGAAACTCTCCGCACAAACACTGACGGATGTTGAATCCGCCAATGTCATCGGCGAGCTGCGGGGCTCGGAGAGGCCCGATGAAGTGATCGTCATCGGCGGGCATCTCGATAGTTGGGATATCGGTCAAGGTGCACACGACGACGGCTCCGGTTGCGTGCAATCGATCGAAGCGCTGCGGCTGTTGAAAGAACTCGGACTCAAACCGAAGCGAACGATACGAGCGGTCATGTTCATGAACGAAGAGAACGGGTTGCGGGGAGGAACGGCGTACGCTGCGAAAGAGCGACCCGGCGAAAGACATATCGCTGCGATGGAATCGGATGCCGGGGGATTTACTCCGCGAGGCTTTGGCATTGGGGATTCAACGGCGTACAGTAAACTTGTAAAATGGGCGCCGCTCTTTGCACCAATCGGCGCCGACCGTATGGTGCTGGGCGGCGGTGGCGCGGATATTGGGCCGCTTGCGCGCAAGGGCGTTCCGGTCATGGGGCTGAATGTTGACACTCACCGATATTTCGACTACCATCATTCAGAAAACGATACCATCGACAAAGTGAACGAGCGCGAGCTTGC
>CAYJSZ010000014.1:0-34098 GCA_964372545.1 uncultured Ignavibacteriaceae bacterium | reverse complement strand
TACGACCTGCACAACCCGATCTCCGGCCTCAAGCAAAGCATCGGCTATCTCATCAAAGGCATGGCCGGCCCGCTCAGCGACCATCAGAAAGAGCTGATGGGTTATATGGTGAATTCGATCGACAAGGTTATTGCCTTGTTGAGCGACATGATGGACCTGACGAAACTCGAAGGCGGGCGCGTGCGGCTGAACGAAGGCATCGGTAATCTCGGCGATGCGGTCCAAAAAATAACACAGGAATTTCGCGTTCCCATCCAGTCTACGAAAATTACGCTCGATGTCGCCGTCGAGCCTGACTTGCCGCCGATCGAGTACGATTCACAAAAAGTAGAGCAGGTCATGCACAATGTGCTGAGCAACGCGGTGAAGTATACTCCGGCTCAGGGCGCGATCGTGGTACAGGTGCGAAAAGTGGCACTGGTAATTGAAGAGGGCCAGCAGCCGCAGGACTTCATCATGGCGTCGATATTCAACAGCGGTCAAGGAATTTCCAAAGAAGAACTCCCGTTGATCTTCGACCGGTATCGCAACGTGGTCTCGGACTCGAAAGACAAGAAAAAAACCTCGGGGCTTGGCCTCATCATCTGTCAGCGCATTATCGAAGCGCACAACGGCAAGATCTGGGTCGAGTCTGAATTCGGCAAGGGGGCCACCTTCTTCTTCGCCCTTCCCGTTCGCTAACCATCTCTCTTTCCTCAGGACGAAGCAATGGCACATCCTTCAATCTCTCTTCTCGCGGTAGATGACGAAGAAAGCTTCCTCGCGATTTTAAAAAGCCTGCTGAGTGGAGAAGACTACGGCGTTGAAACGGCAATCGACGGAGTCGCAGCCATTAACAAGCTGCAGACCAAAGCCTACGACCTTGTCTTGCTGGACGTTAAGATGCCCCGGGTAGACGGCATCGAGGTGTTGAAGTTTATCAAAGACCGCTATCTCGACACGCAGGTCGTCATGCTCACCGGTGTGGCGGACATCAAGTTGGCGGTCGAATGCATGCAGCTCGGCGCGTACACGTATCTTACCAAGCCGCACTCGGCCGATGAATTGTTGGCCACGATCGACCGGGCGGTCGAGCGGAAACGGCTCGTCATTGAGAACAAAGCCCTCAAGACCGAGCTTGCACGTCACGCACTCTCGTCAGAGCTTGTCGGAACGAGCAAAGCATTTCTGGAAGTCATCAAACTCTGCACCAAAGTCGCACCAACCGATTCCGCCGTGTTAGTGCAGGGACCCAGCGGTACCGGCAAAGAGCTCATCGCCAATTTCCTGCACAAGAACAGCCTCCGCAACAACCAGCCGTTTGTCGCGCTCAATTGCGCCACGATCCCGGAGACACTGATCGAAAGCGAGATGTTCGGCCACGAAAGGGGCGCGTTCACCGATGCCGTGGCAACCAAACAGGGACTGGTCGAGATTTCGAACGGGGGCACACTCTTTCTTGACGAAATTGGCGAGATCAGTCTGATGATGCAGCCCAAGCTGCTGCGCTTTTTGCAGACGGGCGAATACCGTCGTGTTGGCGGGAACAAGAATCTCCACGCCGACGTGCGAATCATATCCGCCACCAACAAGGATCTCCGCTCGGAAGTCGCCGTGAGACGATTCCGCGAAGACCTGCTGTACCGATTGAATGTCATCACGCTGTACTTACCGCCGCTGCGCGAGCGCAAAGAAGATATCTCCATGCTCGTAGACTTTTTCTTGAAGAAGCGCCTCCGTTCCAAAGAGGCGGTCCGGATCGACCCCAAGGCGCTGGACTTGCTGACCAAGTACGACTGGCCTGGCAACGTTCGTGAGCTGGAGAACGTGATCGAGCGGGCAGCGATTCTTTGCCAGAATAACGTCATTCGTGTCGACGACCTTGCCCTACCGATTGGGATGCGGCCCTTGTTCGAACAAGGCGGTGCCGACACCGGAGGACTGCTCATTGGGACGCCCGTTTCCATGCGCGATGTTGAAAAAGCCCACATCAATGGCGTGCTGAAGACGGTCAGCTGGAATAAGAACATGGCGTCAAAAATTCTCGGCATCAGTCTCAAAACGCTCTATACAAAAATTCAGCAGTACAATCTCACCAAAGAGTAACACGCTCTCTCTGCGCGTCGCTCTCCTCGTTCGCTGGCTCGTATGGTTCTCTACCTTCTCCGACACGGCGATGCGGCCAACAATCCACGATTGCACGATAGCGAACGCCCCCTGAGCGACGTGGGCCTCCAGCAGGCACGTGCGGCTGCCCGCTTTCTAAAAAATGCGCGGGTGTCCCCCGACCTTCTCATTGCCAGTCCCTTGCTCCGCGCTCAACAGATGGCAACGCCAACAAAAGAATTGTTCGGTGTGAAGCACTTGCTGAGTTCAGAATACCTTCTTCCCGGCAGCAATCACAAACAGCTCTTTGATCTGCTGAATGCCCAAAAGGCGGAATCCGTGCTCCTGGTCGGGCACGAGCCCCATCTCAGCGCAACGATCGCACTGCTGACCGGCGCAGAGACTTCCGCCCGCTTCGAAATGAAGAAAGCAAGTTGTGCTTGCGTGGAGGTTTCTCGACCAGTAGAGAAAGGTCGCGGCATGCTCAAATGGCTTGTGACGGCCGAACAAATGAAATTGGTGCCATGAAGGATGAAAAGAGATTCTCGTCGAAACAACTCGCTGCGGATGCCTTTCTACGACGGAAAGGAGAATCTGAGCGTGCGTACCGAACCTTCGTGAGGAAAACGAAGACCGGACTCGAAGAAACCTTGCAGGAGCTCTGGACTCAATTGGTAGGCTTGAACCATCCGTTCTGGTTCGATGCGGACGAGGATATGGCGAAGTTTACCTTTACCAACGGCCGGAGTTTCCATCTCTGCTCGAGCACGCGGCGGTTTCATCGTCCGAAGAAAACCGGCAAACCGCGGAGTGTGACGATCGTGATGGGAGGGTTCAAGGAAGACTACGACGACCCGGAAGACCAGCTTATCCCTTGCGATGCGGCGAGGAAAATCGATTGCTGCTACTTTGGCATGGCGGAGGATGAGGCGGATTTGGCGATGTTCTTCATCGAGCAGATGGTGAGCCACAAAGACACGAAGAACAGCTCTAAGATGTTGCAAAAGACACGGATCGTTTCCAGAAGCCGGAGGAGATACTATGGAACTTAAAACGGTCAGCATCGAGAAGCCGGAAATGACGAACTTCATTCTTGGACAGAGTCATTTCATCAAGACTGTCGAAGATATCTACGAGGCAATCGTGCAAACCAATCCGCAGATGAAATTCGGTCTGGGGTTCTGCGAGTCCTCTGGTCCCGCTCTCGTGCGCTGGGTCGGCAACGACCAGAATCTGATCGAACTCGCCAAGAAGAACGCGATGAACCTCTCCTGCGGGCATTGTTTTATCCTGTTCATGGAGAACGGCTTTCCCGTCAGCATCCTCAACGTTATTAAAGCTATCCCCGAGGTCTGCAACGTCTACTGCGCGACGGCGAATCCAGTGGAAGTGATCATCGTCGAAACCGAGCACGGCCGAGGCATTTTAGGTGTCATTGACGGGATGAAGACGAAAGGCATTGAAACAGAAGACGACATTAAGGAGCGGAAAGAGTTGTTGAGAAAGATTGGGTATAAATTGTAAGTTTCGAGTTTCCGGTTCCGGGTTTGGAGTTGACCATTGATTGAAGGGGATGTTATGAAGAAGACAATAGTGATATTCTCGATGATGATACTTGCCGGTTGCGGAAAGTCTGAAGATGAAATCCGCACGATGATTCGCGACGAGCTCTTACAAGCGGCACAGCGTTCGCACATTACCGATGCGCAGGTGATCGGACCGTATAGCCCGGCCGTTCGCGTCGGACCTCTTTTGTTCGTCTCAGGCCAGATCGGCTTAAAGCCAACGACTGGCGACCTGGCTGGCGACGACATCGAAGGCCAGACGCGGCAATCTCTAGACAATCTGATGTCCATTTTGCAGAAAGCCGGATACGATTCGAGTCACGTCGTCCAGTGCACGGTGTTCCTCAAAGATATCAACGACTTTCCGAAGATGAACCTGATTTATGGCGGATATTTTGAGGAAGGGAAATATCCCTCGCGCTCGACGGTTGAAGTCTCCAATCTCCCGCGGAAGGCGAAAATCGAGGTTGCAGCAGTCGCCTACAAACCAACGAACACTAAAATGTGAACACCATCCAACCATGAATAGGAATTCAAAAAAAACTGTCGCGCGCATTATCCACGCCCCAAGGGGAACACAACTCCATTGCAAGGGATGGCTCCAAGAGGCCGCACTCCGGATGCTCATGAACAACCTCGACCCCGAAGTTGCTGAAAAGCCGCAAGAGCTTATTGTGTACGGCGGCACGGGCAAAGCAGCGCGCAACTGGGAATGCTTCGACGCCATCGTCGCGAGTCTGAAGAATCTTGAGAACGACGAAACGCTACTCGTGCAATCCGGCAAGCCCGTCGGAATTTTCAAGACCTATCCCGACGCACCGCGTGTGTTGATAAGCAACGCGATGCTTGTGCCAAAATGGGCGACGTGGGATGAGTTTCGGCGGCTCGAAGGAATTGGTCTGACGATGTACGGGCAAATGACGGCTGGGAGCTGGATTTACATCGGCACGCAGGGAATCTTGCAGGGAACCTACGAGACGTTTGCCGCCTGTGCTTCCAAATACTTTGGCGGGAGTCTCCGCGGAAAATTCATCTTAACTGCCGGACTCGGCGGAATGGGCGGTGCTCAACCGCTCGCCGCAACAATGAACGGCGCTGCATGCTTAGTGGTCGAGGTGGACCGCGAGCGCATCGAGCGACGTCTCAAGACAAATTATCTCGACACGATGACGGACGATCTCGACGATGCGCTGACGCAAATCCGTGCAGCGAAAGAGAAAAAGTTGCCGCTGTCTCTTGGGTTGCTTGGCAACGCAGCAGAGATTGTTCCGAACATCGCCGCTGGAAAATTCCTGCCCGATATCGTCACCGACCAAACGTCCGCACACGACACGCTCAATGGTTACGTACCGGCAGGTATTTCCTACACAAAAGCTCTGGAGCTTCGAAAGAAGAATCCCAAAAAGTATGTGAAGATGGCGCAGGCTTCGATTGTTGAGCACGTAAAAGGCCTTTTGAAACTCAAGCAACGCGGCGCGGTGGTGTTCGACTACGGCAATAACATTCGCGGCGAGGCGCTGGCTAACGGTGTACGAAAGGCGTTTGACATTCCCGGCTTCGTCCCGGAATTCATCCGCCCGCTCTTTTGCGACGGCAAAGGCCCGTTCCGCTGGGCTGTCCTCTCCGGCGATCCCGAAGACCTCTACCGCACAGACCGAGCGGTGCTGGAGACGTTTCCCGAGAACAAGCAGCTCTGCAACTGGATTGAGAAAGCACAGAAGCAGGTCGCATTTCAAGGTCTGCCTGCACGCATTTGCTGGCTCGGCTACGGCGAACGCGCAAAGATGGGGAAGATTTTCAACGACCTCGTCGCCCGCGGTGACGTCAAAGCCCCCATCGTGATCGGTCGCGATCATCTCGATTGCGGCAGTGTCGCCTCGCCCAATCGCGAGACAGAGAAGATGAAAGACGGCAGCGACGCCATCGCCGACTGGCCGATCCTCAACGCGCTCCTCAACGCGGTCGGCGGAGCGAGCTGGGTGAGCGTTCATCACGGCGGCGGTGTTGGCATCGGCCTGTCGATTCACGCTGGCATGGTGATCGTGTGCGATGGAACAACAGATGCCGAGCGACGGTTAGAACGCGTGCTGACGTACGACCCGGGCACCGGTATCGTTCGCCATGCAGACGCGGGTTACGAGCGGGCTATTCAAAATGCGAAGAAGTGGGGCGTGAAGGTACCGATGATGAGGTAACAAAGTAAAGATTTCTTTCCTTCAGCAGGCGAGCATTCGAACCTGCCCGCCGCATAAAGCTTACTTGGGCAGGCAGGTGCTCGCCTTCCGGATTCGGATCACAATATGAAATTTCTCATTCACGGCGCAGGCGGTGTTGGCGGATTCTTCGGCGCAAAGCTGTTGAACGCCGGCGAAGATGTCCGGTTCCTTGCACGCGGAAAACATCTTGAAGCAGGTCGCTCCAACGGCCTGCGCGTCCTCACCACCCAGGGAAATTTTTCTATTCCCTCTAATCGCGTGACAGGTACTATTGCAGACATTGGCGCAGGCGTTGGCTCGGTCGATGTCGTTCTTTTCTGCGTCAAATCTTACGACACAGAGACGGCTGCCGGTCAGCTCGCGCCGGTTCTTACAGATCGAACGGTCATCATTCCTTTGCAAAACGGCGTCGATAACGAAGAGAAAATCCAGAGAATGATAACGAAGGGAATCGTTTACGGCGGCGTGGCCTACATGTCTTCGCGCATCACAGGCCCGGGTGAAATAACAGAGACCGGCGGCTCGCAGCGCATCGCCTTTGGGCCGATCGATGGGAAGATAACAGAGCGGGCGAAAGAAATTCTCGCCGTGTTTCAGCGGGCCGGCATGAACGTTGAGCTCAAAGAAGACATCATCAAAGAACTGTGGCGAAAGTTCATCTTCATTACGACAATGGGCGCGTTCACCGCTCTTTCTCGACTCTCGCAGGGAGAGATCCTTGCTGTACCGGAGGCAATCTCTCTTGTCTTCGAGGCCATGAAAGAAGTGGAAGCAGTCGCCCAGGCAAAAGGATTAGGCATCGAGCCGCTTGACCGTGAGAAAGTCATCGCCGGACTCAAACGGTTTGACCCTACGACGCGCTCCTCGATGTACTTCGACCTCGTGAACGAGAAACCGATGGAGATCGAAGCCCTCAACGGCATCGTTGTTCGTCTCGGAAAAGAGCTTGGAGTGCCGACGCCCATCCACCAAACAATCTATGCGGCTCTTCTGCCTTATCATTTGAAACACGTCAAGAAACTTTCCGCCAACACATCCGCCACGACTTCCGCGTAAATGTCGCCGAGGATACTCGATCCGAAGGTCGGTCTTTGCTCTCAGTGCAAGCACTCGCGCGCCGTCGAGAACACGCGCGGCAGCACCTTTTTCATGTGCGAGCTTTCATCGACCGACCAGCGCTTCCCAAAATATCCCCGCCTTCCCGTCCTGGCGTGCGATGGGTTCGAAGAGAACAAACCTTCGCAAGACTCTTCCAACTCCTCTCCTTGATTCTTTTGACTTATCTTCGTTTCTTGTAATCGCCGCGTCGATTGCGATTTCGTCCAACAACGCTCTCCAGGGAGCACTGCTATGAACCACGTAACGTATATCGAAATTCCAACCCTCGATTTGAAAAAAGCCGAAGCGTTCTTTGGCAAAATTTTTGGCTGGACTTTCGAGCCGATGAGAGGCTTCCCCGAAGTTTCACTGCTCAAAAATCCGGGCCAGGGACCCGGCGCGCTGCTCTTCAAGACATCATCGATTCCCAAAAAGCCGAGTGTGATCGTCCACATCGAGGTCGACAGCATCGATGAAAAGCTGAAAGCGATCAAGAAAGCGAAGGGGAAAGAGATTCTGCCGAAAACATTCACCCCCGGCCAGGGATGGTACGCCTACTTCACCACTCCCGACGGCTGCACGCTCGCGCTCTGGCAAGCGCTTCGACTCGCCGCGTGATCGACCAGCAGCGATATGACGAGCTTCTTTCGAAGGAAGCACAGCATTGGAGCACCGTTCAGCCAGACCCCCGCAACCCACAGATCTGGCACGATGAGAGGATCTTTGAAATATTTCTTGGCAAAGAATACCGTTACTTCCTCGAGCGTAGTTGTGCCGACCGTACGAGCGTTCTCGAATTAGGCTGCGGCGAAGGTTTCTTAGCGCTGGAGCTTGCACGGCGAGGATTGCGAGTCTCCGCCGTCGATCTGAGCCGGGACCGGATCAAGCGCGCTCAGTTGCGTGCCGCCCAGTCCTCAGTAGCTTATCCTCCCGTGTTCAAGGTCGCCGACCTCAATACCGTTTCATTCCCGAAACAGAAGTACGACTGTGTTGTTGCGCATGATGCACTGCATCATTGTTACAATCTCGATCACGTACTGAATGAAACACAGAAGACGTTGAAAAAGAACGGCCGCTTGATCGTCATCGACTATGTCGGGATGAAGAGAGTTCGGAAGCTCCTCGCTGCACTGCTGTATGCCGTGCTGCCGACCTATCAACCCTATCGATCGAAGTGGCAATTGCGGCACCGGCTGAAGGCTTTTCTTGCAACGGAATCCAGCAAGCGAACGGCACTCGAAACGGGCAAGACAGAAACACTTCACAGCGAATCGCCCTTCGAGGAAATATCGCAAGAGTCCATCATCCACAAAATCAGAGAACGTTTTCGGATCACAGAGCTCTGGAGCTTCTGCCCGTTCGGATATTATCTCGCTCCGAAAGTACGCCTTCCGCTGATGATGAAATACGGCGTCGCGAAGTTTTTGAAGGAGATGGATAACGAGCTCGTGAAGCTTGGAGTATCAGGGGCGTACGTGTTTCTTGAAGCGAAAAAAACATAGCCATGCAACTCGTTGTGAAGAATATCAAGCAGCTGGTGACCGTCGGCGGCGATGGCAAGCGCGCAAAAGTCGGCAGGGAGATGCGCGAGCTTGGCATCCTTGAACATGCAACAGTGTTCATCGAGGATGGACGCTTTCGCTGGATCGGTCCCGCAGATCGGTTCAGCCTGCCGTTGCATGAAGACGCCCACGTCGTTGATGCATCCGGACTCGTTGCCCTGCCTGGATTTGTTGATGCACACACACACCTGGTGTTTGCGGGGAGCCGGGAAAGCGAATTCGCCATGCGCGCGGAAGGCAAGACGTATCAGGAAATTGCCGAGCAGGGCGGAGGAATTCTGAGCACCGTGCAAGCAACCCGCGCGGCCACAAAGAAAGAACTGAAGAAGCTCGCGGGCAGGCACCTCGATGCAATGCTGCAGCATGGAACAACGACGGTCGAGATCAAATCGGGCTACGGGCTGAACGAGGATACTGAGATCAAGATGATGGACGTAATCAACGAGCTGGCGGACGAGCATTTTATGACTATTGTGCCAACGTTCCTTGGTGCACACGCAATTCCACCGGAATATAAATCCGATCCCAACAAATATGTTGAGATCATCTGCGAGCGGATGCTTCCCTACCTCGCGAAGCGACACATGGCACGTTTCTGCGATGTCTTCTGCGAGAAGGGATATTTCTCCGTCGAGCAAAGTAGAGAAATCTTAGAGAAGGCTCGATCATTCGGCATCGATATCAAAGTCCACGCGGATGAACTTGCGCCGTCCGGCGGGTCGAAGCTTGCCGCCGAGATGAAAGCAATCTCAGCAGACCACCTTGAGCACATCGACGACGCGGGTATCGATCAACTACGGTCGGCGGGCGTTGTTGCCGTTCTCTTGCCCGGGGTATCCTTCTTTCTGAATCACGCCTTCGCCCCCGCTCGCAAGCTCATTGACGCGGGCATTCCGGTCGCGATTGCATCGGACTTCAACCCCGGCTCGTGCATGTCGTTCTCCATGCCCTTGATGATGACCCTCGCCTGCACACAGATGAAGATGACCCCAGAAGAGGCCATCACGGCCTGCACACTCAATGGTGCCGCGGCGTTGAAGCTCTCGGACACGCTTGGCAGCATCGAAGTCGGCAAACAGGCAGACATGGTGCTGTATGATCTCCCCGATTACAGATTTCTCGCGTACCATTTCGGCGTCAACCAGGTGAAGACGGTCATCAAGCGTGGAGTAATTTTAGAGTTTTAGAGAACCGATGGCATCACGAAAACAACCGTTGACGGTGGTTGGGATCGATCTTGCTGGAAGTCCGAAGCGCAACACCGGCATTTGCACATTGCGTGGGATGACCATTTCCCGGTACGCGACGGTCAACAGCGACGAAGAAATTCTGGACTTTGTGGACCACGCAAGCCCGGACATTATCGCCATTGATGCACCGTTGAATTTACCGCCGGGAAGAAAATCAATAGAAGACCGAAACGGCGAGCATTTCCGGCCATGCGATCGCGCGCTTCTGAAGCGCGGCATCCGATTTTTTCCGATCACGCTGGGCCCCATGCGCTCGTTGACGTTGCGCGGCATTTCGTTGAAGAAAAAACTGTCGCGCCGCGGTTACAAAATCATCGAAATGTATCCCGGCGCAGCGCAGGACGTCTGGAAGATCGCCCGCAAGCAGGATGGTCTTCCAAAACTGCGACGCGGGCTGGAACGACTCGGCTTGAAAGGCCTTGAGAAGCGAATGAACGGCGACGAGTTAGATGCGGTTACCGGTGCGCTCGTGGGAAGGCTCTTCCTGCAAGGAAAAGCAGAAGTGCTAGGGAACTTTCGGTATGGAGCGATTGTGATTCCACTTTCAAATGGAAAAGAATAAATGCAACGAATCGTCGAATGCGTCCCGAACTTCAGCGAGGGACGAGATACGGCAATCATCGAAGCGATTGCGGAGAGCATCCGCACGGTCAGCGGCGTGAAACTGCTCGGCGTCGAGCCGGATAAGGACTACAACCGCTTGGTTGTGACGTTCGTCGGCGAGCCTTCCGGTGTCGTCGAGGCTGCGTTTCAGGCAACGAAAACCGCGGCCGAACGCATCGAGATGACCAACCATAAGGGCGAGCACCCACGGCTCGGAGCAACGGACGTCGTGCCGTTCGTCCCTATCAGCGGGGTAACAATGGAGGATTGTGTACAGCTTGCGCATCAGTACGGCAAACGCGTTGCAAGCGAGCTGAAGATTCCGGTTTATCTCTACGAGTACGCAGCACAAACTCCCGAACGCAGAAACCTCGCCAACATTCGCAAAGGCGAGTACGAAAGCCTGCCGGAGAAACTCGCCGACCCAAACTGGAAGCCGGATTACGGCGAGACAGTTTTCAATGCCAGGTCTGGTGCGACGGTAACCGGCGCCCGCAAGTTTCTCATCGCCTACAACGTCAATCTCAACACACCGGACTCGTCGCTGGCACACGAGATTGCGCTGCGCATTCGAGAGAGCGGAAGACCAAAAAAAGACGAAGCCGGCAACGTGGTGAAAAACGAGAATGGTGAGAAACTGACCATCCCCGGCTCGCTCAAAGCGGTGAAGGCAATGGGTGTCTTGGTCGAGCGTTTCCACATTGCTCAGGTTTCCATCAACCTTGTGGACTATGAAACAACACCGCCACACGTGGCGTTCGAGGAGGTGAAGAAACAAGCAAAGACATTGGGGATCGAAGGGACAGGGAGCGAAATCGTTGGGTTAACTCCCTTGAAAGCGCTGTTGATGGCCGGTGAATATTACGCTAAGCAGAAAGGCAAGGTGGGCAAGATTTCTGAAGAAGAGCTCGTCAACATTGCTATCGAAGGCTTGGGCCTGAGCCAGCTTGAACCGTTCGACGTTAGGAAAAAAGTCATCGAATACCAATTATGACAACCAGACCTCCGAGGTTTTAGAAACCTCGGAGGTCTTTCTACCGGAGGAACGTTATGCTGATTGATAAACCGGTTGCAGGATTCTTGGATGAAGTAGCGTCGAACTCAGCAGCGCCGGGCGGGGGGAGCGTTGCAGCATTTGCCGGCGCGCTTGGGGCTGGATTGACGGCGATGGTCTGCCGCTTAACGATCGGCAAGAAAAAATATGCTGACGTCGAGGGTGAGATGCAGGATGTGCTGGGCAAGGTGGAAGAAATGCGCTTGCAGTTCACCGAGCTCATCGAAAAAGACGCTGAGGCATTCAACGCGGTGATGAGGGCATTCTCCATGCCGAAGGAGACTGAGGAGCAAAAAGAAGCGAGGAGTTCTGCAATTCAGGAAGCAACAAAATCTGCGGCGCTCGTACCGTTGGAAATAATGGAACTCTGTGAACGTGCGCTCCCGTTAGCATCCATCGCGGCGACGAAAGGGAATGTCAATTCAATCTCTGACGCCGGTGTCGCCGCGTCCATGTTCTACGCCTCATGTGAAAGCGCCGCCTTAAACGTCCGTATCAATCTGAGCACAATTCAAGACGATGAGTTCGTACACGACACCACGGTCAAAGCGGAGGGCCTTCTCGCTTCCGTCCAACAACGTACTCGAGAGATTCTCGGCCACGTCAAAGCAGCTTTGCAGTAGAAGAACGTTGGGGGGAGATCGATTAGGGGATTTCTCGTTGTACTCACCAACCGCCGACCGCCCATGCAACGGCGGAGATGGCGGCTGACTCTGAACGCAGTCGTCGAGCACCGAGAGAGATCGGAACGAACCGATAAGCCGATGCCAACTCCAGCTCGTGCTCACTGAAACCTCCCTCTGGCCCTACCACAATCAGAATTCTCTTCGCCCTCGGGTGGTGTTGGAGCACTGCCCCGATAAACTGTGATTGTTCGGTCTTCTCGTGAGGAATGAACTTTACGTCATAGTCGTTAGAATGGCTCACGAGAGTCTCAAACCGCGTTAACATGACCACGCGCGGTAAATACGATCGGCCGCATTGTTTCATCGCGGCAAGCGCGATCTTTTCCAGGCGGGTGTGCTTTTCGTGTTGAGGGATTGTTCGTTCACAGACCAGCGGGATAATCGTTCTCGCACCAAACTCGGTAACTTTCTCGACAAGAAAATCCATCCGTCCTGGATTCTTGAGCAGCGACACCGCGAGCGTTACATCGATCTTCGGCTCGTTCGCCCGCGTTTTTATTTCCATGATGTCGCATTCTGCAACGGAGCGGTCGATGGATCGAACAACGACCTCGTACAAGTGGTCTTGCCCGTCGGTAACGGAGATGTGGTCGCCTGCTTTCTTCCGCAAGACGCGCACAAGATGCTTGCATTCGTCGTCTCGCAGAACAAGTCGATTGCCCCGAACATCATCCGGATGGACGTAGAAGTAATCCATTGTTCAGAACGAAGTTCCGAGATCCAACACGAACTGACCGCGTCCATCGGTGTTCAACGCGTACTCCGTTCTCACTATCAGGCTGTAGGGCAGAAGAAAATGGAACCCTGCGCCATAGCCTGCATACCATCGTTGTGAGGAAAAGCTATTGTCTCGATTCCAGATTTTCCCCGCATCCGCAAACACGCCGAAATACAACCCGTAGCGCAAGACGCTGAATTGTGGAATAAATTCGAACGGAAGCGTGTAGTAACGCGGTTTCACGAGCGGAACGCGCAACTCCGTACTTGCTCCAAAGATATTTTCTCCCTCCAACACGGTCTTGAAGTGTCCACGAATCCTATCGCCGTAACCGAAATACACATTGCGATACGTCGGCACGATTCCCCCGCCGGCAAGACTTATGAAAGAACGACCGCCGAGAGAAATCTCGTCTGTCAGGGGAGCGTAGCCTCTCATTTCAAGGCCGTATCTGAAGAAATCAACCTGCGATTCTCCGAACCCATATTTCGCAGCATAGACCGAGAGAAGAGCGCCGTCAAGCGGGTACTCGCGCACGTCTCTTGTATCAACGACATAACTGAGGCCTGCGCTGATGTACGCGTCGCGGCCATCGGCGGAGACGGTCCTGCCGACCTGCGGCTCGGACACTTTCCAGACGTCGTAATTGACCCAGCCCTGGAACACTTGATAGAGACCGAAGCGCTTTCCTGCTGAGAGCCCGAGCTTTAAGTTCGTTTGGTCATAGAAACTACTCTTGACGCTTAAGCTTTGCAGCTTCGAGTACGTTGTTTGGAGCCCAAAAAAAATATCGTCGTCTTCGGTGATTCGAGGGTTATGGTAGGTGAGCGAAACCCAGCGGTCAAACCCGAGCGCAAAGGAGAAGAAGAGCTTTTCGTTGCGGCCGCGGAAATTCGAGTGCACCAGTCCGGCCCCGTAATAGAGCTTGTCGAAATCCCTGTACCGGATGCCCACGATGGGGAACGGGAAGAGGTACCAGCGCTCGTTCACGTGAACAACCAGTTGCGCCTCGCTGCCTTCCGGCTTCACTTCCATCTCTACCTTGTTGAACAACTGCAAGCTGTAAATGCGTTTTTGATCGTGCTCGAGCGCCTCCGCCGTTATTCGCTCCCCCGGCTTGAGCTTCATTTCCCGGAGTATGACAAAATTCTTCGTTGTGACATTCCCATCGATGACAACATTGCGAACGGTCAGAAGTGTGTCTGCGGTTTCCCGCGACAGGGCAACCTGAAAGAACACCAACGAGATGGCGATAGCCGCGAGAGTCTTCAAACGGTTTTTCTTCTCATCCACATGAATAGAAAAACCCTCCTCACCGAAGAAGGGTTTTCGAAGGGTTTCTTGCGTTAGGAATGAATCAATTGTCGATAATCGACGGCAATGCAACGGTCCATAATCACGTTCAACCCGGCACGCTCCGCTTCTTCGGCGGCCGCTTCGTGTACCACGCCGTACTGAAGCCAGAGCGTCTTAGCTCCCGCAGCAATCGTATCGACGACGACCTCCGGCACTGCCGAGGATTGCCGGAACACGTCGACGATATCGATTCTCTCAGGAATCGATTTGACGTCAGGGTAACATGGGACGCCGTCGACTTCTGTGTACTTGGGATTCACCGGATAGACACGGTATCCTTTGTCCACGAGAAACTGCGCGATGCCATTGCTATCTCTCCACGGCTTCTGCGACGCGCCGACAACGGCAATCGTCCGAGCATTCTCCAATATTGTTTTGATCGCCCGTTCGTCGTGAATCGGCATGGTCGTTATGCGGAAGCCTCTGCATATGTTTCGATCGGTGGGCACGAGCACATGATGTTGCGGTCGCCGTAGGTGTTATTGACCCTCCCGACTGAAGGCCAGAATTTCCGGTTTTTCAGATATGCGGCCGGGAACGCCGCCTTCTCCCGCGAGTACGGGTGTGTCCATTCATCCCGCAGACATTCCTGAACAGTATGCGGGGAATTCTTCAAGACGTTGTCGACGGGGTCTGCCTTCCCCTCCACGATCTCGTCAATTTCCTGCTTGATCGAAACGAGCGCCTCGACGAAGCGATCAAGCTCTGCCTTCGATTCGCTCTCCGTCGGCTCGATCATCAACGTGCCGGCGACGGGGAACGACACCGTCGGCGCATGGAAACCGTAATCCATCAACCGCTTCGCAATGTCTTCCACCTCGATGTTCGCCTGTTCTTTGAATATCCTCGTATTCAAAATGAATTCGTGGGCAACGCGGCCGTTCCGCCCTTGATACAGAACCGGATAGTACGGTTCCAGCTTCGCTTTTAAATAGTTGGCATTCAGGATAGCATACTTTGTCGCGTCGGTGACACCTTCTGCTCCCAACATTCTGATGTAGGCGTACGAAATCAGCAGAATGCTTGCACTCGACCAGGGCGCAGAGGCAACTGCGGAAAGTCCCTTGCCCCCACCGACGTTCGCGAACGGATGCCGGGGCAAGTACGGAGCAAGATGTTCGGCAACGCAGATCGGACCCATGCCGGGACCGCCGCCGCCGTGGGGAATCGCGAACGTTTTGTGCAGATTGAGATGGCAGACGTCGGCACCGATGAGCGCCGGACTGGTTAAGCCGACCTGCGCGTTCATATTCGCGCCATCCATGTAGACTTGTCCGCCATTCGTGTGAACGATCGCGCAGATTTCTTTGATAGCCTCTTCAAACACGCCAAACGTCGAAGGGTACGTGACCATCAGCGCTGCGAGCGTGTCTTTGTAGGCATTCGCCTTAAGCCGGAGGTCGTCGAGGTCGATGTTTCCCTCCTCGTCGCAGGTCACGACGACGACGTTCATGCCGGCGATGGTTGCGCTCGCGGGATTGGTTCCGTGCGCGGATGAGGGAATGAGAACAACGTTCCGATCTCCTTGTCCCCGGTCCTGATGATAGGAGCGAATCACCAGCAGACCTGTCAGTTCTCCTTGGGCGCCGGAGTTGGGTTGAAGCGAGGCAGCCGAAAATCCTGTGATCTTGCAGAGAGAGTCTTCCAGCTCTTTGAAGATCTCCCGGTATCCTTCCGCTTGATCGAACGGAGCGAACGGGTGCAGATGCGCAAATTCCGGCCAGCTCACGGGGATCAGCTCTGCGGCCGCGTTGAGCTTCATGGTGCAAGAGCCGAGCGAGATCATGGAGTGCGTGAGCGAGAGGTCTTTGTTCTCGAGACTCTTGACGTAGCGCATCATTTCCGATTCGGAGTGATACCGGTTGAAAATCGGGTGCTGGAGATAGAGTGAAGTCCGTGCGAACGGTGCAGGGAAACGGACATCAACGTTCGCATATTTCGATTGCAGATCGAGCGGCTTCGCTGTGACCCCTCTCGCTTTGGCGAAAATGCGCCGAATCGCTTCGATATCTTCCGGCAGCGTCGTCTCGTCGAGGGAAATTCCGACGTGGCGCTCATCGATGCGGCGGAAATTCATCTCCGCTTCGCTCGCGGACTGATGAATTGTCTCGGCCAATGCCGTATCATCGACGGCGATTTTCAACGTGTCAAAGTACGTTGTGTTCAGCTGACGGAATCCAAGCTCCTTCAGCTCCTCTTCGAGCATCTTCGCCAACGCGTGCACGCGGCCTGCGATTCGCTTGATCCCTTCCGGCCCATGGTAGACGGCGTACATCCCCGCCATGATGGCGAGCAACGCCTGTGCCGTGCAAATGTTGGACGTCGCTTTCTCACGGCGAATATGCTGTTCGCGCGTCTGGAGCGTCATCCGGAACGCGGTGTTGTTGTGCGCGTCGATCGAGACGCCGATGATGCGGCCGGGCATCTGGCGGATGTATTCATTGTTCGTGGCAAAGAACGCTGCGTGCGGCCCGCCGTACCCCATCGGTACGCCGAACCGTTGAGAATTTCCGAGAACGATATCGGCGCCGGACTCTCCCGGCGGCGTCAGCAACGCCAGGCTCAGCAGGTCGGTCGCAACGATCGCGAGCGCGCCGACGCTCTGGACAGTTTTGATAAAGGCACGGTAGTCCAAGACAGAGCCATCTTCTGCAGGATACTGCATGAGTGCGCCAAAGAACGAAGAATCGAAACTGGCCGTCTCATGATCGCCGACCACGACTTCGATTCCCTGTGCCCATGCGCGCGACCGCACCACTTCAATTGTCTGCACGAAACACCTGTTCGAGACAAAGAAGCGATTGGCGGAGCGGCCGTTATGCTGCCTGTTGAAGATCCCGTATGCCATCGACATCGCCTCGGCGGCGGCTGTTCCCTCATCCAGGAGCGACGCGTTAGCTACCTGCATTCCGGTCAAATCCATCACCACCGTCTGAAAGTTCAGCAATGCTTCCAGTCGACCCTGCGCAATTTCCGCCTGGTAGGGCGTGTACTGTGTGTACCAGCCGGGATTCTCGAAGATGTTACGCTGAATTACCGGCGGCGTGACGCAACCGTAGTATCCCTGCCCCAAAAACGATCTGAAGACTTTGTTCTTCTTCGCTATCGTCCGCAAGGATTGAAGAAACCGATACTCGCTCATCGGCGCCGGTAACTCCAGCGGCTTCTTCATCCGAATGCTCGCGGGAACAGTCTCATCGATGAGCTGGTCGAGTGAGCTTGAACCGATCACCCGCAGCATCTCCCGCGTTTCCTGCTCTTGAGGACCGATGTGTCGCGTTTGAAAGTCGTTTTCCTGGAAGTAACTGTTGTTCATGTTCTATGGATTTGCCATCAATGGTTTCTGTTGGATGCGTTCTAACGCTTGCGATGCCGCCGCTTGTTCCGCATCTTTCTTGCTACGACCTGTGCCGACGCCGTAACTTTTGCCGCCTAAATAGACTTCAACGGTAAACCGCCGGTCGTGGTCGGGTCCATCTTCCCGCACAATGACGTAGCGCGGGATTGCCAATGCATGGCCTTGCGTGTACTCGAGCAAGGCACTTTTGTAATTGTCGTCGGTGACAACTGAGCCCATCACGACTTCGTTGGAAAGCAATGTTCGCTGCACAAACCGGTCCGCTGCCTCTATTCCGCCATCCAGGAACAATGCCCCGATGACTGCTTCGAAGGCATCGGAGAGAATCGACTCGGAACCGCTATCGATCGATTGCGCGGCGCTGTTGCTCAACAACAGAAAATCGAACATCTTGAGCTCGCGTGCGCGCTGTGCGAGAATTTTCCTGTTCACCAGGCGCGAACGCACCTTGGTGAGCTGTCCCTCCTCCATGTCCGGGTAGGTCTTGAACAGATAGTCGGCGACGAGAAAATTGAGGACGGAATCTCCGAGAAACTCCAAGCGCTCGTTAGAATTCCATCCCTCGCGCACATAGGGCAGATAGGATCGGTGGAGGAGAGATTCGATGAAGAGAGACCAGTTCCGGGGTGTGTAGCCGAGTACGGTTTGAACGGCCGAAAACGGAAACCCTTTTCCCCGTGCGCCTTCGAGTAGCTGCGTTACATCCTGAACTCGTTGATCGTATCGGAGTCCTCCGAAGAGCCACCGGAATAGTGTAGAAAACACGCCGCTCAAGAAAATTGTCTCCTGCCTTTCCGCAGGTCGAGATTATTCGCGGAACTTCCTGATCAGAAGGGAGGCATTATGTCCGCCAAAACCGAAGGTATTGCTGATTGCCGCGTCAATGTTCCATTCTTGCGATTTGTTGGGAATGTAATTCAAATCGCACTCGGGGTCGGGTTCTTCCTGATTGATGGTGGGGTGAACTTTGTTGTGCCGCACGGAAAGTATTGTCGCCACCGCTTCCACGGCACCTGCAGCACCCAACAAGTGGCCGATCATCGACTTGGTGGAATTCACTGCCATCTTGTAGGCATGATCGCCGAAGACCGTTTTGATCGCCGCCGTCTCACTCTTATCGCCTATCGGTGTCGATGTTCCATGTGTGTTGACGTATTGGATATCTTCCGGCTTCAAGTCTGCATCGCGCATCGCCATCCGCATCGACCGTACGGCTCCTTCACCGCCGGGCGCCGGCTCTGTAATATGGTACGCGTCCGCCGTAAAACCGATGCCGCTGAGTTCGACATAGATTTTCGCGCCGCGTTTCACCGCATGGCCATATTCTTCCAGTATTATTATACCCGCTCCTTCACCCATGACAAAGCCATCCCGGCCTTTATCGAAGGGACGACTTGCTTTTCCCGGCGCGTCGTTGCGCGTGGAGAGCGCTTTCATTGCATTGAATCCACCGATGCCCATCGGACAGATCGCCGCTTCAGCGCCGCCGGTGAGCATCATGTCCGCATCACCCCGCTGAATAAGCATCATCGCGTCCCCGATGGCATGGGAGGACGTTGCACACGCGGAGGTTGTCGCATAGTTGGGGCCTTTCAAGCCGTGGCGCATCGAGATTCGTCCGGGCGCAATGTCGGCGATCATCATCGGTATGAAGAACGGGCTGATGCGATGCGGTCCGTTAGTTTGCCACACTGTCTCCAGCTGCCGGTGATAGGTCCACATGCCGCCAATCCCGGATCCGACGACGACGCCGATGCGGTCGCGATCTTCCTTGCTGAAATCGACGCCTGCATCCTGAACTGCCATTTCCGAGGCGGCAAGAGCGTATTGCGTGAAGGGGTCGCAGCGCTGCGCCAATTTCCGATCCATGAACTTCAAGGGGTCGAAACCTTTCACCTCGCATGCGAACTTCGTGTCATAGTTCGATGCATCGAAGGACGTTATCAGCCCTGCACCGCTCGTCCCGGCGAGCAGACTGTTCCAGTACTCATCGAGCGTCAGGCCGATCGGCGTTATGACGCCCATCCCGGTTACAACAACACGCCTTCTTTGTCCATTGAACGGCATCGCCTCCACCTTTTCGTGTTAAGAAAATACGCAACAGCGAGGATTCCGCGTTCGCAAAATCCTCCTACGCCTCGTGTGAATAGCTTATTGACCGGCTTTCGATTTCAAATAGTTGATCGCATCGCCGACCGTCGAGATCTTTTCCGCGTCTTCATCGGGAATTTGAATATTGAACGCCTTCTCAAATTCCATAACGAGCTCAACGGTATCGAGAGAATCCGCGCCGAGATCGTTCGTGAACGACGCCTGGGGTGTGATCTGTCCTTCGTCCACACCGAGTTTGTTCACGATGATCTCTTTGACTTTAACATCGATATCAGCCATAGTACGACCTCCTTAATGATGGGTGAAAGTGGCTATAATATACGTTCTACATTACTAATCCGCCATCCACACAGAGCACCTGTCCGGTCATGTAACTGGACGCGGGCGAAGCGAGAAATACGACGACGCTGGCGATCTCTTCCGGCCGGGCAAAACGATTCAAGGGAATCATGGTCAACAGAGCCTCTTTTTGCTGCGGCGTCAGCTTGTTCGTCATATCCGTTTCCACAAACCCCGGAGCGATGGCATTGACCTGGATGTTGCGGGAAGCAAGCTCCTTCGCGATCGTTTTTGTCATGCCGAGCATCCCGGCTTTCGCGGCCGAGTAGTTGGTCTGGCCTGGATTCCCGATGACCCCGGCAATGGAGCTGATGTTGATGATTCTTCCCTCGCGTTGGCTCATCATCTGCTTGCACGCAGCTTTGGAGAAGTTGAACGCGCTCTTGAGATTCGTGTCGACGACGTCGTCCCAGTCCTGCTCCGTCATACGCACGAGCAGCGTGTCCTTGGTGATTCCTGCGTTGTTGACCAGAATATCCACGCGTTTGAACTCCTGCACAACTTTGCCAACAACTGCCGAGGCTTCCTGAAACATTTTGGCGTCGGATCGAACGGCCAGCGCTTTTCGTCCCTTCGCTTCGACTTCCTTCACCACTTCTTCCGCTGCTGAACCTGCGCTCTTGTAGGTGAACGCGACGTGACAACCTTCGCCCGCCAATGCAAGAACGATCGCTCGCCCGATTCCACGTGAGCCACCCGTTACCAATGCAATTCTGTCTTGAAGGACTCCCATGCTTTTCACTACGCGTTCAGATCTCCGAGCTTCTGGATACCTTTTGTCGTGACAGAAGTATCAATTCTTTTTATCAATCCCTGCAGGACCTTTCCCGGACCGACTTCCATAAGTTCTTTGGCGCCGTCCGCAACCATATTGACGATCGTTTCATGCCAGCGAACGGCGCTCGTTAATTGCTGATAGAGCAGCTCGCGAATTTCATTCGCCTGCTGAACCGGCCTGGCCGTGACATTGGCGTACACAGGAATTGCGGCATCGCGAATTTCAGCCTTCTCAAGCGCCGCCTTCAGTCCTTCTCTTGCCGACTCCATCAACGGCGAGTGAAACGCCCCGCTCACCTGCAGCTCCTTCACCATCTTCGCTCCTCGTTCTTTGGCGAGTTCCATCGCTTTCTTCACTCCGGGGATCGAGCCGGAGATAACAATTTGCCCGGGGCTGTTGTAATTCGCGGCCTGGACAACTCCGTCCGACCACGCCTTGCAGCAGACTTCGCCCACAACGTCTGGCTCCAACCCAATCACTGCCGCCATTGTTCCGGGCTGTTCAACTCCTGCACGCTGCATCAGCTCTCCCCGTAACCGGACCAGCTTCAACCCATCTTCGAAGGAGAGAGCGTGGGCATAGACCAACGCGGAATATTCTCCGAGCGAATGACCGGCTACCATCGCCGCTCGCCGCCCTTTGTACAGCGTTGAAAGAACGATGCTATGAAGGAAAATTGCTGGCTGAGTGTTTTTCGTCTGTTGTAGTTCTTCGTCCGGCCCTTCAAAGCAAACCGTGCTTAACGCGAACCCGACGATCCGATCTGCCTCTTCAAAGATCCCGCGTGCCTCGCTGCTGTGCTCGTACAAATCTTTCCCCATGCCGACATATTGCGAACCTTGACCGGGGAAGACGAACGCCGTCTTACTCATCGTCGCTCACGGTTTGGCGGGATTCTCCAACGACCATTTCATGAGCACGGCGCCCCATGTATAGCCGGCACCGAAACTCGCCAGTACAATGTTCTGTCCGCGCTTCAGCTTGCCGCATTGCCACCACTCGGAAAGACAGAGCGGAATCGTCGCTGCCGTCGTGTTGCCGTAACGGTCGATGTTGATCATCACTTTTGAGCCGTCAATGCCCATGCGTTCAGCCGTGGCATCGATAATGCGAAGATTGGCCTGGTGCGGCACGAGCCACGCAATATCTTCGGCCTTCAAATTGTTGCGTTGCATGACTTCCAACGAAACATCCGCCATGCCGATCACTGCGACCTTAAAGACGGCCTTCCCATCCTGATACACATAGTGCATCCGCTTGTCGATCGTTTCGTGTGAAGGCGGGTTCAGACTCCCTCCACCTTTCATATACAGATACGCGCCTCCCGCACCGTCGCAATACAGGCGATGATCAATCAGGCCGTAGGCAGGGTCTTCACTGGGCTCCAGCAACACCGCTCCTGCGCCGTCGCCGAAGAGTATACAGGTGTTCCGGTCGGAGTAATCGACGATGCTGCTCATCTTATCCGCTCCGACGACGAGAACTTTGGAGTACGCGCCGCTTTCAATGAACTGTGCGCCGACAACCAGGGCGTAGACGAAGCCCGAACACGCCGCAGACAGGTCGAACCCCCATGCCTTGCGTGCACCAATCTTGTCTTGCACGATGCAGGCGGTCGCTGGAAAGAGCATATCGGGGGTGACAGTGGCAACAATAATGACGTCGATGTCGGTAGCTTCGATTGTGCGGTTGGTGAGGCAGGCTTCGATTGCTTTGACACAGAGGTCGGAGGTGGCGCCTTGTTCGAGAACGCGGCGCTCACGAATACCGGTACGCGCGCGAATCCATTCGTCGTTGGTGTCGACCAACTTTTCCAGGTCGGCGTTCGTCAGAATCTTTTCCGGAACGTAATGTCCGACCGCGGTGATCGTTGCTCTGCGTTGTATCATGAGTTTTTTTCGACTTAGTGTGCCGCCTGAGGAACCAGCCCTGTAGCTACGTTCGGTGTCGTGGGCCCTGGAGCCAGTGCGGCTTCGATATGCTTATTGAGCTGTATCCGGGCAACTTCGTGAGCCTTCAGGATCATGTTTTTGATCCCTTTGGCCGACGAGCTTCCATGTCCGATGATCGAAACGCCGTTCACGCCCAGCACCGGTACACCGCCGTGCTCGTTCGGATCCAGGTCGCTGAGGGCTGCTTTCAGTGTCGATTTTGCCATTCCGACCAGGATTTTTCTGAAGATGCTGTGGTCGGCGGCTTTCTTCAGGCGGCTTTTCAGAAATGCCGGAACGCTCTCGCCGAATTTGAGCACGATGTTCCCGACGAACCCGTCGCACACCACCACATCGGCTTTCGACTTCAGAATGTCGCGTCCCTCCACGTTCCCGACAAAATTGAGGTCGCTACCGGCGAGTAGTTTGCGCGCTTCCAGAACCAGTTCGTTCCCTTTGGATTTTTCCTCCCCAACATTCAGCAGCGCAACGGTTGGACGCTCTTTGTGGTACATTTTGCTGAAGTAGATACTCCCCATCACCCCGAACTCATACAGATGCCGCGGGCGGCAATCCACGTTCGTGCCGGCGTCGAGAAGCAAGCAGACTCCCTTTTCCGACGGAATGAATGTTCCAATCGTCGGCCTGCTCACGCCGTGTACACGTCCAAGGATGAGCGTCGATGCCGAGAGCACCGCGCCGGTGTTACCGGCACTCACGAAGGCATCCGCCTTCCCTTCCTTGTGCAACCGCATCCCCACGCCGAGCGACGAATCGCGCTTTTGTTTCAGCGCAGCCGTTGGGGAGTCCTGCATCGTTATGACTTCGGAAGCATGGACGATAGAATAGGAAAGACCTGCGGTGTCGTGCTTGGTCAGTTCTGCTCGAATCGCTTCTTCGTTTCCGACAAGAACAACTTCGAAGGCGTTCCGCGATTCGCGCAATGCTTCCACCGATCCGGCAACTTCATTTGCCGGCGCAAAATCTCCGCCCATCGCATCGACGACAATGCGCACTACCGGCAGAGAATGTGTACGTTCAGCATTCATCGAAACAGAGGGTATGAACCCCCGGAGAGTATCAAAACGGTCAAAGCCGTTCTCGCGAGTCAATTTCCCGGGGGATGATCGGGTTTAGCTTTTCTTGGGAATAAACATGGACCGCCCGTTGTAGTAGCCGCAGTTCGGGCAGGCTCGATGCTGTAGTTTCTGCTCGTGGCATTGCGGGCACTCGACGAGTGCCGGTGCGGAAGCCTTGTAATGTGTACGGCGCTTTCGGCTCCGCGATTTTGAATGGCGTCGTTTCGGATTCGGCATGCAACCCTTCCTTTACGATAACAGTAACAGGTTCAAGACTAGTTTTTCTGGATTTGTTTCAGAGCAGCCCAACGCGGATCAACCTCTTCTTCATGGCAGGAACACGATGACCTGTTTTTATTCACGCCACAGGTCGGACACAACCCTTCACACTCATCCCGGCAGAGAGACTTTTGGGGCAATGCAAGAAGAGTGAATTGGCGGACATCTTCCCCCAGATCGATCACATTCGTATCAGGAGTAATCATTTGGATTTCTTCTCCACCGATGGGCCTCTCCGCTGACTGTTCACCCATGACATAGACAATTGCATAACCGGCCGTAACCTCGCGTGGGAACTCACCAAGGCATCGATCGCAGGTAAAGAGAGCTCCCGTGGTAATCCGGACGCGCATGTACAACTGACGTGTGCTCTTTTCGAGTGCAGCCTCGACACGAATGGGCTGCGTGAATCGGCTATCCAGACCAACGTCGCCCGGCTGCGCCTCCAAAGAACGTGCATGGTGGCCCAACGAGAGCTTGGAGATATTGATAAGAAGTTCGCTCATGGATCAGGCCACGCAAGCAGTTCTCTATCCCACTAGCCTTGCGATTTCAAATAAAACGGAAAAAGGGCAACAAATTGGTAAAAAAGATGCCAATTCTGCCCACAAAAGCTGTCAAAATATACGTAGAAGGGCAGAGAGAGTCAAGAAGAAATCCGTAGACGGCCCTTGTGTAAGCTCAGAAATCGCCGGAAAAATGGACAAGCAGCCTCGGGCCATGAAACCGAAGGCTGCTTGAACAGGAGCTCTGCCGTTGTGGAGATTGTGGTAGCTTAACCGTTGAGCACAGATTTTTCCGGCTCCGCACTGACGCTTTGCACTTGCGAGAGGAGATTATCCTCAACGTAGGTGACGGTTTCCTCTAAGGCTGTGCGGAATTTCTCAAAATCCTCCTTGTACAAAAAAATCTTGTGCTTCTCATACTGCTGCTCACCGACACGCTTGCTCTCCGTAATGGTAATAAAGAAATCCTTTTCTGATTTGGTGGACTTCACGTCAAAAAAATAGGTGCGCTTCCCTGCTCGCACGCGCTTGGTGTAAATCTCGTCCTTATACGAAGTCTCCAAGGTAAAAACCCTCCCTCAAAAACTGAGTGAATAATAGCAGTGACCTTTGTTTATCGGGAAGAGAGAAACCAACTCTTCCGCACAACCGCGACGCTCATCGTGGTGAGCACGAACACGAATCTACTACGTAGTTTGCAACTCCAGTGATCACCTCCTTACAACGGCAATTTTTCCAGTGGTAAGTTGATTACCATTTTCCGCATAAGCAATAACAAAATATATTCCAGAAGGAACAAAGTCACCGTTGGAATCTCTCCCATCCCAGAATGCTCGACCACCACCCTGTGCCGGGAATTCCGACACCAACGACCCATTGACCGAAAGGATTCTGATTGAGCTGTTGGAAACAAGATTACGAATGACCAGGCGGCCGGCGCTCGGGATGAGATAGGGGTTTGGCCCAAACTCGAGGGCGGTGTACGACCGTGCTGCTTGAACCGGAGCAATCTCCAGAGTGGAAAGGCCTCGTTCCGTTCCGATGTAGATGACCCCTCGTTTCTGGTCGATCGCCAACGCTCGTATGTCGTTGCTGATCAATTTGCCATTGGTGGTCGCAGTGCTATGGAACTGCAGGACCTGAATGCCATCAGGACTTAAGACTACGATTCCATCTTTCGTCCCGACCCATTTGTTATTCAGCGCATCGACAGCGATGGCCTGTACGATCTGCCCGGCCACTGCGAGCGGTTTTGTGTACGTTGCCGCGAGCGTTTGGTTCCTCGAATCTACCACGTTCAGGGAGATGATCAGCAGACCGGCGTCGGTACCCACGCATACATCGCCGTCGAGATCCAGAGCGAGTGAGAGTACGTTGTTGTCGGGCAACTGCGGTGTCGTGATCAAGCCCCAGCCGTTGATCGACGGGATTCCCGCGATCACCACCTGCCCCTCGTTGAAAAACGTCAGCCCCGTGGCGGGCTTGTCTTGCGGCTCCGAGTTGGCGATCCATTTTGTGCCAAACCGGTCGATGACCATGGAGGTGAGACGGCCCTCAGAGGGGACGATCGCTTTCGAGAAATAATCGAACGTGGAATCACCCGTGAGCCGGGCAAGGTAAGAACCGTTGATCGCAGAGCGATTGACGAACCACGTTTTGTCGCTGGCATCGGCAACGACGCTGCCGACCACCACGTAATTCGGGTCTTGCGGCACGGCGCCTGCCAGTGCCGGGACGGATATTCTGCGGCGAATCGAATCATTCACGACCTCGACCACCCCACGCCCCCAAGAACTGGCCCACAATGATCCTTCCTTCCCGACGGAGACCTTATAATAGTCGTTAAATGCCATCATCGGGTATTCCTGGACGGTATAGTTCTTCCACTGTCGGTCTTCAGGCTGCGAGGGTTCGAACCGGTAAAAACCCGCACCGCGATCGCTAATTCCCGAGCCGGCCCAGAGCACGCCACGCCGGTCGACCGCGAGGCTTATGAAAAGATTCGAACTGGGACCATTCGGCACCTGGTACCTCCATTGGCTCCCATTCCATTGTGCGAGACCTTGACTTGTTGTGCCAATCCAGAGGCTGGTCGAGCTCGGTCGAGAAGCAAGTGCTGTTGATTGGTGGGATGAGTTTGTCGCTATCACCTGGGCCTGAGCATTGGCAGAAGCAATCGTCGCAACGCTGTAGCTGTTGGATTCATTCCAGACGATAAACAACCGGTCACTTGTAGTCTGACCGGAGGGCCTCATCGAGACAATCGCTTTATTTCTCAAATCCTGGATGACGATAAACGAGGAATTCACAAAATAGGAGACTCCTCCACCGGTCCCCGCATAGAGCGTATCCCGAA
This sequence comes from uncultured Ignavibacteriaceae bacterium, assembly GCA_964372545.1. Taxonomy (GTDB): domain Bacteria; phylum Bacteroidota; class Ignavibacteria; order UBA10030; family UBA10030; genus CAYJSZ01. The sequence goes on along the minus strand of CAYJSZ010000014.1, from coordinate 7,167 downwards.
AAACTGCAAGCGACCTTACATTGGCAGAGGCAAGATCCGTCCCCGCGGCATACCGGGACCATGCAGTCGGAGAAGAGAGATTGGAGGATGAAAGCGACGCAGCAGCCACGCCCGATTCCGTCGCAACCCAAAGAACGTTATTATGAACGAGGATATCGTTGACTCTTGGCTGTTGGGAGAAACCGAAATTCGCGTAGGTGTCCCCAAACTCCCCCCGTCGCATCAAATAGACGACGACGCCAAAATCGGTTCCGAGAAGAAGCGAATCATTCTGTGCGAGGAGCGTCCGAATCGCTTTCTGAACGCGGTTGGATTCCGCGATGCTGCGTATTTCGATCCACTCCCTGCTCACAGGATCGTACATGTTCACAAAACCTTCCGCAGAGCCGATCCAGAGTCTACCGTAACGGTCGAATGTTGCGGCGGTAATGTCGTTGGAGCTTAAACCCTCGGAGTTCGTAAACTTGGTGATCTGTTGTGTACCGGCATGGAAGAAAAAGACTCCGCCGGAGGTTGCCACCCAGACACTGTCGCTCGAGGTCGCAATCGCCCGAACAGCCCTCAAATCCGTGTAACTCTTCCACCGGCCGACGTCGACGCCTTGAAAGGCCGCTGCATTCGATATCAACGTCGCCGTTCCCACGACAAACACCACAATCTGCTTCATCCCGTTGCTCTTCCCTCTTTCAGTCGTCTGAACAGCACTGCCATCTCCAGGGCTGTGAGAGCAGCATCCCAACCTTTGTTACCGTGTTTCCCTCCTGCCCGGTCGTGCGCTTGTTGCCGCGTGTTCGTGGTCAGCACGCCGAACACAACCGGCGTCCTACTGTGCAACGCCACCTGTTGAATACCGCGAGCTGCTTCCGCCGCGATGTAATCGAAGTGGGGCGTCTCTCCCCGAATGACCGCTCCCAAACAGATCACGGCATCCCAACGGGCCGAAGCAACCAAGACATTCGCCACCTGAGGAATCTCGAACGAACCGGGACAAGAGTACACAACGGCATTACGCTTTGGCACGCCATGTTTGCGGAGACAGTCCAGTGCGCCGCGCAGGAGTTTCGCTGTAACGGTCTTGTTAAATCGACTGACAACGAGCGCAACATGCAGCCCTTTCGCGTTCACAGTGAGAGTCCCGGGCTTCGTTCTTTTCCTATTCACGTTGTCTCACGAAAAAAGACGCTTGCGCATGGCGTCGACAATTTGAAGGGGAACCCAAAAGGAACCGAACGCATAGTCATCATTCTTCTTGCCGCCGTGGTAATCCGAGCCTCCGCTTTCGAGCAGGAAATACTGGTCGACGACGCTGCGGTAAAACGACTGACGCTCCTTATCATGGGAGGGGTGCACGACTTCGATGCCATCCAGCCCCGCTTTAATTAATTCCGAAAGTTCCAGATCGGTCGTATATTTGCCCGGATGTGCGAGAAAGGACAAGCCGCCCGATTTCGAAATGAGCTGGAATGCTTCTTTCGGGCTGACCTGATACTTCTTTTCGTACGCCGGCCCGCCCACGCCGAGATATTTGGAGAACGCTTCGTGGTACGAGTCGATAAACCCTTGTTCCACCATCGCATTGGCGATATGCGGCCGCCCTACCGACCCAACGCCCGCTTGCTCCAGTACGTTTTCCATGTCGAGCTGCACGTTGATCTTATTCAGTTTTTCTACGATGCGCTCGGCACGTTTCAGACGCTCGCGGCGAAAGAAGGCGAGGTAATCGAGAAGGGTTTGGTTCTTGTGGTCGAAGAAATAGGCAAGAACGTGAAAATCTTTCTCCCCCATCGTCACGCTTAACTCGAGCCCCGCCACGACATCAATATCAACGCTCTTGCCCCCCTCGACTGCTTCGTCAAGGGCGGCAACGTTGTCGTGGTCGGTTATCGCGATGGTCGTTAAGCCGGCGTCGTGTGCCTTCTTAACAAGCTCTTCGGGAGAAAGAGCTCCGTCCGAAAACGTGGTATGGAGATGTAAGTCTGCACGTCCGTTGCCGGGGGGTACCTGCGGTTCTTCGCGCGCTTTCCTCCCAGGCCCGGACTCCTCCTTCACAGCCATACGATAGTCGATGTATAATAAGAGGAAGACCTTCGGATCATCTCGCCGCCTTGTTACAAGTATTGTTTCCGAAAGGCTTCGTAGTCATGAATAGTGAGTTTATTCCCTTTGAGTTGCACATGGCTTTCTTTGATGAACTTATGAATCATGCGGGAGACCGTTTCCCGCGAGGTGCCGGCCATGTTCGCTATGTCCTGTTGCAACGGGAGGTCGTCAATCTCGACCTTCCCTTTGCGGAACATCCCGATATCGTCCGCCAGCATCAGCAGAACGTTGGCAACGCGTCCCGCTGCGTCTTTGAGCGACAAACTCTTGATCTGCGCGTCGGCTTTTCGTAAGCGCATCGCCAGCTCCCCCAACAAGGAAATGGAAACCAGGGGGAAGTCATGCAACAGATCGAGAAAATCGCGGCGGTGAATCATGAACAACTCCGTCTTCACCGTGGCAACGACGCTGGCGGAGCGCGTCATCCCGTCGAGCAGTGACATCTCGCCAAAAAATTCGCCGGGACCAAAGATCGACAGGATCACTTCGCGCCCGTCTTCATCCATTCTGACAATCTTCACTTTTCCCGAGATGATGACAAACAGCGCCGCGCCCATCTCTTCTTCTAACAGTACGATGCTTCCCTTCTTGTATTTCTTACGGACACCGAGCTTCGCGATTTTCTTCAGGTCGGGCTCTTCGACCTCGGTAAAAATCGGAACGGTGCGCAGGAAGCTCACTTCTTCCGCCATGGATTGTGAAAGTGTGGATGCCGTGCTGCTGGTTGGGTTCACCGAATACGCCGCTTGATTGTCAACGCCCTCAATATATTTTCCCGTGTGATAAAAGTCAAGGTCAATGTGACCGCCGCGCATGCTGCCCCACTTCACCGTGGCGGAAGCCAGGAGGCTGAGCAATGGTCGTCTGTTTTACGTGCCGGCAGAGTAATCCGTCTGATACTTGACCTGTTCCGCTGTCAGCGCGTCGATGGATATCCCCATCGTCTGGAGCTTCATGCGTCCGATTTCCTGGTCTTGCTCCGGCGGAATCGTGTAGACGTTGTTCTCGAGCCGCTTGCCCGCCTTTTTCAGCTCGGCGAGTCGAAGCTGCGACATGAACTGGTTCGCGAACGACATATCCATTACTTCCGAGGGATGGCCTTCTGCTGCGGCAAGGTTCACAAGACGGCCTTTCGCCAGCACGTAGATCCGCCGGCCATCCTTGAGATTATATTCCTCGTTATCCTTTCGAACTTCGCGGACCGACTTGGCGAGCTTTTTCAAATGCGGAAGATTGACCTCGCAATCATAGTGGCCTGTGTTGCAGACGATCGTTCCGTCTTTCATCTTCTTGAAGTGCCGATCGACGATCACATCTTTCACTCCTGTCGCTGTGACAAAGACGTCGCCGATCTTCGCCGCCTGGTCCATCGTCATCACCCGGAAGCCCTCGAGAGTCGCTTTCAGGGCCGCGGTCGGTTTCACTTCAGTGACGATCACGTTCGCACCAAATCCTTTCGCGCGCATCGCCACGCCCTTGCCGCAATGACCGTAGCCGGCGACAACGACATTCTTGCCGGCGAGCAGCACACTCGTTGAGCGGAGGATTCCATCGATGGTCGATTGACCCGTGCCGTACACGTTGTCGAAATCCCATTTGGTCTCGGCATCGTTCACGGCAATCACCGGATACCGGAGCGCTCCGTCGTCGGCCATCGCGCGTAACCGCTGCACGCCGGTGGTTGTCTCTTCAGTCCCGCCGATCACCGTCGTCTTCGCAAGGTCCGGATATTTATTGTGGATGGTGAAAATCAAATCGGCGCCGTCGTCGAGCGTGAGGTTGGGTTTGAACTTCAACGTCTGCTCGATGCACCAGTAGAACTCTTTCACGTTCATGCCGTGCCACGCGAAAATCGAAATGCCATCGGCCGCCAACGCTGCAGCGACATCGTCTTGCGTAGAGAGTGGATTACATCCGCTCCAGCTGACATCCGCACCGGTCTCGACAAAGGTCTTCACGAGCACCGCGGTCTCTTTCGTGACATGCAAGCATCCGGCAATGCGAAACCCTTTGAGCGGTTTCGTTCTGCGATACTGTTCCCGCAGCGCCATCAACACGGGCATGCGCGACTCTGCCCACTCGACCCGCATCTTCCCTGCCTTCGCCAACGATAAATCTCGTACTTTATACAATCCTTTTTTTTCATCCATGGGTTTCTCACTGGTTCATTGGTGAGTGATGAACTTGCGATTGGAGATTAACGATGAGAGATTCGGGATTAGAGACTGAAGCATGAAACACCTATCCCCCGCTGCAACCCTTCGTCCCTATCGGATTGCATGTTGAAGTTTCTTCACAAGGTCTATCGTTTCCCACGAAAATTCTTTTTCATTTCTGCCGAAGTGGCCGTACGCCGCGGTCTTCCGGTAGATCGGGCGACGGAGGTTCAGCCGCTGAATAATCCCCCGCGGCGTCATATCGACTTCACTCATGAGAATCTTCGCCAGTGCTTCATCAGGAATCAACCCTGTACCGAACGTCTGGACGTGGAGCGACACCGGCTCGGCAACGCCGATTGCGTAGGCGACCTGAATTAAACACTCGCTCGCCAATCCCGCGGCAACGATATTCTTCGCCAGATGTCGCGCGGCATAGGCAGCGCTGCGGTCAACCTTCGTGGGGTCTTTTCCGGAAAACGATCCTCCCCCGTGCGGAGCCCGTCCACCGTAGGTATCGACAATGATTTTTCTGCCGGTCAGTCCACTATCCCCGTGCGGTCCGCCGATCTCAAAACGCCCGGTGGGGTTCACATAGTACCGTGTTCGCTTGTCGAGAAGTCCTTTGGGGATGACTCTCTTCACCACATGCTCAATCACGTCGCCGCGGATTGTTTTCTGACTGACAGACGGGTCATGCTGTGTCGAGATCACCACGGAATCCACCCGCACCGGCTTCTTGCCCTCGTATTGCACCGTCACCTGCGATTTTGCGTCGGGTCGAAGATACGGCATGAACCCGTTGTGCCGTTTACGAAGTTCCGCCAACCGCTGCACCAGACGGTGCGCGTACATGATCGGCATCGGCATCAACTCGTCGGTTTCCGTGCAAGCATAACCGAACATCATTCCTTGATCTCCCGCGCCGCCTCTATTCACACCACGCGCGATATCGGGAGACTGGGCATGGATGGCAGAAATGACGGAACAGGATTCTGCATCGAAACGATAGGACGCATCGGTGTAGCCGATATCGCGAACGACCTGGCGGACGAGATCTTGAACTTCGATGTACCCACGAGTCGTAATTTCTCCACCGACGAGCACCATGCCCGTTGTGACAAACGTTTCGCATGCCACGCGTGAAAACTTGTCTTGTTCCAAAAGAGCGTCAAGAATGGCGTCAGAGATTTGGTCGCAGATTTTATCCGGGTGGCCTTCCGAGACGGATTCCGAGGTGAATAGGTATCTCAATGGAGTTCTCCGGGTTGAAATCTTCTCATCACGAATTTTGATAATAGGGTTTCGGGCTTATCCTCTTAATAAAACTCAAGTTCCGACGAATCGCCGACGTTGATGCGCTTGTACTTGCCCCGCACAAGCGCGTTGCTGCCCACGATGGAATCTTCCAGTAACGCATCGGTCACAGTCGCCTCTTCGCTGATGATGGAATTTCTGATCACTGAATGTTCGACGTGCGCGCCATCGGCAATGGTGGCGTAGGGACCGATGATGGAGTTCTTCACGAAAGCCTTCGGAGAGACAAACGACGGCGGTTGAATGACAACCCCATTCATCGACACCGGCGCCGGCATTCGGTCTAAGAGCAGTCGGTTCGTCGACAGCAGTGTTTCCGACTTTCCACAGTCGTACCAGCCATCAACGGTAAATGTCTTCATCTTCTCGCCGCGGTCGATCATCATCTGCAGTGCGTCGGTGAGTTGGTATTCGCCTTTCGTCCGGACATTCTGCTTGATCATCTCTTTGAGACATTCCACGAGCACATCCGGTCTCCTAATATAATAGAGGCCGACAACCGCAAGATTGCTGATAGGCTCCTCGGGTTTCTCGACTAATCGTCGAATAAAGCCGTCTTCCGTTTCTGCCACGCCGAAGCGCCGTGGGTCTTCGACTTGATGAACCCCGAGGGTCGAATACTCTCCGCGAGTAAACGCACGATAGTCAACATCGAAAATCGTATCACCCAAGGCAATAAGTATCGGGTCGCGGGAGATTGTGTGCCGGGAAAGATAGATGGCGTGTCCGAGTCCCAGCCGCTCTTCCTGCTCCACAAAATCGACCTTGATCGAATAATGCTCAAGGATGTAATCTTTGATTTTTTCGCCAAGGTATCCGATCACCACGGTCGCCTCTGTGAAGCCGCTCTCGACCAGTCGGTCGAGCAGGTGGCCGATAATCGGCTTGCCGGCAACATTCAGCAACACTTTGGGGATGGTATACGTGTGCGGACGAAGACGACTGCCGACGCCTGCAACAGGGATGATGACGCGCATGCGATTCGTTGAGCTTGGGTACGTTCGGGCAACAAGATAAAGAACAAATGCTACACAAACAAATTTTTTCTGGATGGTGAACCGGAGGGGAGTTGCACGTCTGGTCTTTTGTTTGTACTCTGCACGACGAACGCGTAGCCTCCCCCGCTGACCGTCCAGGTCAAAAAACATTTCTGAGAGCGTTTCTTGTCCAGATCGTATCGAACATTTGTCGGAACCAGCGCGTGCCGGGATAAGGTCGCCCAACAACTGGAAGACCACCGCCACCTCGACCCGGCGTTCGCCCGGCGGGGAAAAGCCATGCATCTCACACTCATTGCATCCGGGGCGTCCAACCTGAAGAACTTGACAGCGCTCAAGACGGATTTATTTGAAGAGGCGATGGGCGAGATATCCGGTTTGCATGTCCCAGTCTGGTGTGCACCGCTGCAGATGTTCGCCGTTTGCCGTTGAAGAATCAATCCGTGGACGTCATTCTCTCCAACTCGACGCCCGACCACTTCCCCAAACAGAGCTGGCCGTCATCTCGATGGTGTGCTACACTGGTTCGATGGCCTCGGCTCAACGAAGCTTTCGTTCATCACCGGCGCGTTTATCGCCGTGAAGGCGAAACGGAT